>JBDGRI010000009.1:264-16959 GCA_042218235.1 Candidatus Pacearchaeota archaeon | reverse complement strand
TCATGACACATGAATACAAAATAATCGATAAGTCAATTTACTTTCCAAAACAAGAAATTCTGGCTTTAGGGGATCTACATTTAGGCTATGAAGAGATGCTAAAGGCTCAAGGATTGTTTTTCCCTCTAAACCAACTTCAAACGACCAAAGAAGACATAGAAAAAATAATGGAAAAATTAAGAAAAAGGGGTCACGGGCTAAAAAAGATAATTCTTCTTGGAGACATAAAACACCATTTCAGTTTTGACATTGGCGAAAAGATAAGCATAAGAGCATTCTTGAAATTCTTGACAAAATACGTAAGCAACCAAAATATAATCGTCATAAAAGGGAACCACGACACAATAGAAATGGAAAACAAAAAATACCACAAATACTACATAAAAGACGGACTAGCCTTCACACACGGCGACAAAACTTACGAAGAAATTTTTAGTGAAGAAGTGAAAGCAATCGTAATGAGCCATATCCATCCTGCGGCGATAATTAGAGACCCGGAGGGAGTGAAAAGAGAAAAGTTCAAGTGTTTCTTAATAGGAAGATACAAAGAAAAAAAGATAATCATAACTCCGAGTTTCTTACCCATGGTAGAAGGATCAGAAATTAATGAATATGAAGACTCCTCAAAATGGGAACAAGTAGTACCTAAAGAAAACCTCTCTAACTTCGAAACATTAATCCTAGGGGAGGACAAAGTCTATAATTTCGGAGAATACGGAGGCCTTAACTAAGAAGCATGCCACTTTGTATCCTTAATCCTTCCATTGCGGTTATAGCACAAAACCGCAAATTGGTTTTTCTTTGAACCGAGACTTCTTTTAAAATCAACTGCATCTCTTATTTCTTGGAAATTACCGATAGAATACTTATAATAAGTGTCTCCTTTGACACTCGCTACATCTTGCTTAACTTCTCCGCCGTATTTTTTCTCAAATTCTCGTATTTTTTGCCCCGGCAAAGGATTTTTTGATGCTGCTATTTGTATTCTATAGTTGCCCCTAATTTCGTTGGTATCCTGTTGGCTAGAATCAATAGATTTGGCATTATTAAACCGATATTTTCCTGAATCAGGCGCTTGTACACGAGATAAAAGTGCAAGGTAGTCCAAATCGTTTTTGCCAGAAGTAGAAACAGATTTTTCGCTTTCTTTTTTACTTAAAGGGCTTAAGTTGTCTTCATACAACCCAGATCCTGAAGCAAGATACTTAGTTAAATCGAGATCTTTCTTAAATCCATTATTTACAGAATTATCTTGTTGTTCTGATTCTGGATATAACAAATCGGGATGAGATGCCTTCAACTTAGAATAATAGTGCGGATAGCTTTCCTTAAATGACTTCCTATAATTTCCCACAATAGCATCTAAACCTACTTCGTTGTAATTATCTTTTAAGAATTTTGAAGGATCTCTGTAATTGCCGTTTTCCTTAACTCCCATATGGATATGTTCATCGGTAGAATGGCCAGTATTACCTTTCTTTCCAATAAACTCAAAAGAACTTAGGGTGTCCCCCTCTTGAACATCATATTCGCTTAGATGGCAAATTATAGACTCTAAACTCCCCGAATCAACAGGATGAGAAATTTTGATATATTTTCCTGAAGAAATCCCATAACCAGTCTCTTTAACTACTCCTTTGGCGGGAGAAAAGACTCTATCACTAATTGAGGCATTTCCCAACTCCCCGAGAGGCTCTCCTATGTCAATCCCATAATGCATATCTCTTTCGCCGTCAATAGTCCTTGTACCATAGTCAGAAGAAATCTGTCCTGCCTTTACCGGAATATTCAGTCCCTCTATAGGTTCTGAGTATGTACTTTTATCTTCAGATGAGTAAATACTACTATCGTCCACCAACTCTTTATCCTGACGCGGATTAAAATCTTTCATTAATTCATTTCCGGGAGCATGAGCTTGGTGGCTAATTAAACCCAATGCAACTGTAGGAACCATAAATAAGTGTCTCAAAAACTTTGTCCAACTCATAAACAGCTTATTATACCAAAGCGTTTAAAAATCTAACTGTACCAGAACTCAGAAGTTAACATTTGGTTTTTTCTTTGCAGACTCTTCAATTTGCAAATAGCCTCTTTCATCCCTTCCATAAATATTAGCAAATAAGTTTGCGGGGAAAGTTTCAATCATATTATTGTAGTTCAAAACAGTATCGTTATAAAACTGTCTAGAATAAGCAATTTTATCTTCGGTAGAAGTAAGTTCGTTTTGTAGTTCCCTAAAATTCTCGTTAGCTTTCAAATCAGGATAGTTTTCAGCAATAGCAAAAATTGACTTCAAAGCAGATTGCAGTTGGTTGTCAGCCTCCATCTTGCCCTGCCTATCTTCTGCACCCATCATCTTTTCTCGAGAATCTGTAACTTCTTTTATAGCTTCTTTTTCATGCTTGGCATAACCTTTAACAGTTTTAACTAAATCCGGAATCAAATCTGCTCTTCGCTTCAATTGAACATCAATTTGACTTAAAGCATTATCTATCCTGTTTTCAACGACGATAAAACGATTGTAATAGACAATTGCCATAATGATCAAAATTGCTACAACACCTATTCCTATCCACAAACCTAAAGTCATTTTACTTACTACTCCTTTTCCTCTTACTCTTATTAGAAACTGAATTAGAGTTATTTTGCAACTCATTAGCACCTAAAGGAATTGCCCAATTCCCATTACCTTTCAAAGTATCGCTCGGAGCAACAACCATTAAACTATTTTGTTCTATGCCAATTTCTTGATAGGTTTGCAATTCTCTTAGTTTCATGGCAGCCGCATTATCAGCATAGTTTTTAGAAGCTTGTTTAAACTTCTCTGAAGCCTCTCTTTCACCTTCTGCCTTAGTTTTTCTAGCAACTCTTTCTCTATCGGCCTCGGCCTGTTTAGCCATAGCCCTAATCAACTCCTTAGATAAATTAATATCATTTATTTGAACATATTTAACCGCGATACCCCAATCTTTTTTCTGTCCGTCAGTATTCTTGTCTTCAATTGCCTCAGAAAGCCTTGTCTTCAATTTTTTAGCAATATCGTCCCTCTTCTCAAACATGTTTGACATATTATACTCTCCAATTATATCTTTCAACTCAGAAGTAGTCTTGTTTCTGACTTGCTCCCTTAGATTCTCGACATTCAAAACAACTTTTTCGGCTTCCTCAACAGCATAAAAAACCACTCCATCTATGGAAACACTTACTTGGTCATTTGTAATTGCAGATTGCTCTTCTAAATCAATTGTTCTCTGCCTAATATCCAAAACATTCATAGACTGAATTATAGGAAAAACATATCTCAATCCCGGCCCTCTCACACCTACATAACGGCCTAAAGTAAACTTAACTCCTCTCTCATACTGCTTAACAACTCTAAGTCCGCTAAGTAAAAATATAGCTACAACAATTCCTATTATCCAATAACCTAAAGCCATAATTTCTTTAATCTAAAGAACTTTTTAAATCTTTAGAATGAAAACTAGACGAAATCTTTATTAATTCTTCAAAATTAAAGTTCTTATGGAAAAGCAAAAAGAGGAGGTAGGCATTCCAGAAGAAAAATTCGTGAAGTGGTTTCCACAACTAACGAAGGATTCTAAAGACGTAGCCGGAGGAAAAGGAGCGAATTTGGCCGAAATTTATAACAAAAGCATCCCTGTCCCCCCGGGATTCGTTGTTACAGCACAAGCTTACGATTATTTTATAGAAAAGGCCGGAATAAAACAAAAAATCAACGAATTTCTGGAAGGAATCGATTACGAAGACACCGAAAAACTCGACGATAGAACAGAAAAAATCAGGAAGATGATTTCTGAAGCAAAAATGCCGGAAGAAATGAGAGACGAGATAATCGAATCCTATGACCATTTGGGGGCTTCTGAATATGACATAGATGAAGGAGACGCATTAGAAATTCTAAACAAGGCAAAAGAACCAGTTTTTACAGCAGTACGTTCAAGTGCCACGGCAGAAGACCTGGCAGATGCAAGCTTCGCCGGCCAACAAGAGTCATTCCTAAACGTTAAAGGAAATGACAAACTTATTCAAAAAATAAAAGAGTGCTTCGCATCACTTTTCACATCAAGAGCAACCTACTATAGAAGCAAAAAGGACTTCAAGCACTCTGAAGCCAGCATCGCAGTAGTTGTTCAAAAAATGGTCAACGCTGAAAAATCGGGAGTAATGTTCTCGAAAGACCCAAACTCAAACACCGAAAATGTTGTAATAGAAGCTGTCTTCGGCCTTGGAGAAGGAATTGTTTCAGGCCAAATAACTCCTGACAAATATGAAGTATCGAAAGGGTTAGAAGTTCTAGACAAAAAAGTAGCAAACAAAAAAACAGAAATAACAAGAAACTCCTCAGGAGAAAACATCTCTCGTGAACTAAGACCAGAAAAGTCCAAACATCAAGTTTTAAACAACCACGAAATAAAGCGTGCCGCAGAGTATGCCTTAGAACTCGAAGAACATTACGGAAAACCGCAAGACATAGAGTTTTCTCTAGAAGAAGGAGAAATGTACATAGTTCAAACTAGGCCTGTAACAACAATAGACAAAGACAAAAAACAAGAAGAACATAACGAAATCGATGGGGAACAAATTCTAGAAGGACTTTCAGCTTCCGAAGGAGTTGCAGTAGGAAAAGTAAAAATAGTACATACTAAAGAAGATTTAAGCAAGATCCAAAAAGGCGACATATTGGTAACAGAAATGACCAACCCCGACATGGTTGTAGCAATGCAAAGGTCTTCCGCAGTTTTAACAGACAAAGGCGGCCTAACAGCACACGCAGCAATTGTCTCAAGAGAAATGGGCATTCCTTGTATTGTTGGAAGCGAAGACGCTACTTCTGCTTTACAAGACGGAGACAAAATAACCATTGATGCTTATAATGGAAAAGTTTACCGAGGCGAAGTAGCCGAAGAAGAAAGTAAGTCCATTGAACCAGTTGAAGAAGACACTGAAACAGAAATAAAAGTAATTAACGACATTCCTTCCTCGGCAGAAAGATCTGCAAAAACAGGTCTAAGAAAAGTCGGATTAACAAGGCTTGAAGGAATAATAGCAGAATCCGGAAAACATCCAAACTACTTTATCGAAAACGACGACCCAAAAGGTTACGAGGAAGTAATTTACAATGGAGTAAAAGAAATAGGAAAACACTTTAAAGAGATGTGGATAAGAACATCTGACATAAGAACCGACGAATACAACAATCTCGAAGGAGCCCCAAAGGAACCCGAATCAAACCCAATGCTGGGAATGCACGGAATAAGATTTTCAATTCAAAACCCAAAAATTTTCAAAGCAGAGTTAAATGCTTTAAAGCGAGTTTCGGAAGAAGAAGGAACAAAAGTCGGGCTTCTTTTGCCACAAGTAATTAACGTTAATGAAGTTCAAGAAACTAAAAAAGCACTAAGTGAAATCGGATTTGAAAATGCAAAAGTAGGTGTAATGGTCGAAACTCCTGCTTCAATACAAATAATCAAGGACCTCTGCGAAGAAGGAATTGACTTTGTCTCCTTTGGAACAAACGACTTAACTCAATACATCTTAGCAATTGACAGAGGAAACGAAAAACTACAACACCTCTACGAGGAAATGCATCCTTCAGTAATAAACCAAATGTCTTACGTAATAAGGGTTTGTAAAAGAAACAAAATTGAAACAAGCATCTGTGGACAAGCAGGAAGCCGAAAGGACATGGCAAAATTCTTAGTCGAAAAAGGAATCGACAGCATAAGTGTAAATGCCGACAAAGCAAAAGAAATTTCCGAATATGTGGCAGAAACCGAACAAGAAGTCTTAGGCAAAAAAGGCCAATTACCTCGACAATACGAAAAAAGAAAAGAAAAAGAAGCAGAACAGCAAGAAAATTCTAAAAGCCAAAAAGAAGAAACAAAAGAAAATAAAGATATTTCCGAAAAACCCAAAGAAGCTTCAGAAGTGAGTTATCAAGAAGAAGCCAAAAATCTGAAAGAGCAAAAACCCAATGAAAGCCTCTCTAAAGAAAATTCAGATCAATATGAGCCGGAATCTCAAGAAAAACAAGAAGCACAACTGGAACCTCGGGAAACCTCGGAAGAAATTTCAGAAAAAAATCACGAAGAAGAATCTAGAAATTTGAAAGAACAACAGCCAACAGAAAATTCAGATCATGAAATAGACCAAAAACATGAAAGGACAAACCATTCACTAGGGGATAATAGTTTCAAGTCAACAAATTTTAACAACCCACAAAATGAAAAGGAGGACCGTTCAGGGGGAAGAGACAGTTTCCGCCCAACGAGGTTTAACAGCCAACAAAATGAAAAGGAGGACCGTTTACGGAAAAACGATGTTTTTCCACAGCAAGAAGAATCTAAAAATTTGGAAGAACAAGATTACGAACCGGTAGAGGGTTACGGTGACGACGAAGAAATGCTTGAAAAACAAACTGACCCTGAGAGCCCGGAAGACCAAAATGAAACGACCGAAAATCCCGAAGAAACAGGAGAGGATTTGCTAAAAAACACGGGATACGCAGATGAAGAAAATCAACCAAAACAACCATCGAATAATGATGAAAGATCAGAAAAAGAAAACGACGAATCAGAAAATCCAAGATTCGAATCCCCATTCTAATGAAAATTTAACAGCCAACAGGGTGAAAAGAACGACCGCAGAAAAAAACAACGTTTCTCAATCAGATTCTAAGAAATCGGCAACAGAAAACACGGAAAACAAAAAATCCCAAAAAGAAGTTAACAAGGGAAAAAGAAATCGTGCTGCAGGTGTAAGATTCGAACAAAAAGTCCGTCAAGACCTAAAATCTAAAGGCTGGGTTGTAGACAAATGGATGAACAATGTTGATTTCGAAAAGGACGAAATAGCACCTGCAAAAAGAAAATACAATCCTTACCTAAAAGCTCTTTCTATAGGAAACGGATTTCCAGACTTCATAGCCTTCAAACGCGAAAAAAAAGGTTTCGATGTAATCGGTGTCGAGGTTAAAAGACGAGGTTACTTAGACAAAGAAGAAAAGGCCCGAGGAAGATGGTATGTAAAAAACAAAATATTCTCTAAATTCTGTATAGCCAGAGAGGCAAGAAATAAAAGGGACAAAAGAAAAACAGAAATAGAATACGAAAAATTTGAAGATAAGTATGAAATCGAGTAAGTTATTGGCGGCGGTGGTATGTTTAATTTCATTCAATCTAATACTTGTTTCTGGCTCATGTGAAAATGACCAAATAAACATTAACGAGGCTCCTAAAGCAGAACTAAATAAGATAATTTGGATAGGAGACTCAACCGCCCAAGGGATAATAGAAAACAGGCCATTTAATTCTTTACAAGAACTAAAAGAAGTAAAGTATATAGGAGATACCAAAGTAAAAGAAATAAAAAACGAAAGTCTTGCCTGTGTAGAAAATTCCGAAACTAAAAAAGAGTCTTCAAGTAAAAACAAAAATCAAAAACCTGAAAAAGAAGATGAGAATGAAGAAAAAACAGAAAACGAAGTAACTGAAAAAACAGAAGAAAATAAAACACAGGAAGAAGTAAGCCTTGAAAGAAAAGAAGAAAACACTCAAGAAAGCCAAAAAAGCCAACCTCAAAAACCAATAAAACTAGACGCAAAAGATATAAAAAACCAAACCAATACAAATGATAGCCAAAATAAGAGCAAATATACCAAATATGGACTTACAGGAATAACTATCTTGGTAATTTTCCTATTTTTGGTAAGGGAAATAAAAAATCAGAAGAAATACAAAAATGAATTCAGCGGATAAAGAAATAAAGGCGACAATTATTTTAGAAACAATTGGAAAACCAAAAGAATACCTAACAGAAACTCTTAATGGAATGGTTGATAATATAGGCCAACAAAAAGGAATCGAAGTTAAAAACCAGGACGTAAAAGACCCTCAAGAAATGGAAAAGAAACCGGGCTTCTTCTCAACTTTTGCAGAAGTAGAAATTGAAGCCGAACAAATACTCAACATGGCAATGATACTTTTCCAATTCATGCCTTCGAACATAGAAATCCATGAGCCCGAAAAGCTAACTCTTTCAAACAACGACCTAAACGAAATGTTTAATGCTTTGGCTAAAAGACTTCACGCATACGACGAAGTCTCAAAAATCTTACAAAACGAAAACCAAAAAATGCTCAAAAGACTTGAAGAGCTAGAACCAGGAAAATGGGCAAAAAAACAAGATTCGAACAGCCAAAATTCTGAAGAACAAAAATAAGACTATTTCTTTCCTGAATCTTTAGTGTACTTGTTTAAACTCGGTTTATTTTTTGTCTTCTTATATTTATTGAAATAAAACCAAACAACAACCAAAATCAACAAACCCAAAATCACCCAACCAACGATTGCTCCACTAGAGCCCCCCTCTTCTTCAGCAACACATTGAGACAAACAACAAACTCCGTTTTCTGCACTCGTAGTATTTCCATTCTTACACTTTTTGCCATCGCCACAAATATCTCCGTCTAGGGCAGCACATGTTTTCTCGACAGCGGGAGAAATCTCATCGGAACTTTCATTAGAACTAACATCTACTTGATCATGTGAATAAGACTCAATAAAGTTCAAAGAAATACTGACAAATTCTTTAACACTCTCATTAGAACTTTCATTTTTCCAAGTTGCTTTAATCGCTCCTCCAAATTTTTCTGTTCCATTAACTGTTTCGGGGGATGAAATATTCAAATCCACCTCGTGTGTCTCATTTATTTCTAAAATTGCTATGTAATCTGTAAATTCCAAATAATCTTCAATTGCCTTTCCGGAATCCTGCAAACCAATACCAACATCTCTAAGCTTTTTGTCTCCTGTATTTTCAAGTCTCAAAATTTTGCTGGTTGTAGCATTAGAAGACATGTTTATCTCAATAGAGCTTGATTCAAAATCCATAGATGCGGTGTTTTTTGAAAGAACTTGATTAGACTTGCCATCATTACTTCCACCGGAACTAGTACTCTCTGAAACATAAATAAAAATTTCTTGACCGAATTCTTCTGTAGAAAGACTTATTGTATTGATTCCTTTCTCAACATCACCTAAATCAAAAGTAACCTCTTTTTCAATATCAGGACCTGTTGAATCTAAGGAAATAGATCTTTCAGGTGAGTAACTTTCATTCTCGTCTGCGGAATCAGAACTTCCGCCAAACCAAGAAGAAAAACTCCAACTTTCATTAGTGTCTTCTTCAAAGGTTCTCGAAACACCTTCCTTATTAGCTTCTACAACAATGTCTTCAGCCTTTAGGTTTTCGAGCTCTAAAGAAAATTTTCCGCTTTTGGAGTATATAACAGCTGGTTTAACAGAAAAGTCGGCATAACTATCCAAAACCTCAAATTCCCTAACAATATCTTTTGAACTTGTCTGATCTCCGGGAATAGCATACTCTACATTTTCCACGGCCATGGTGTAATTTCCGGGAGCCCTACCAACAGGGACAACGGCAGAGAGAAAATACTCTCCCTCAGAAAATTTGACTAAATTCTTATCAAAAGGAACATATCCGCCATTTCTTTCGAACTTTATATTGCTCTCTTGAGGAGGTTTTTCAAAACTTCCTGAAATTTTTGCAACTAAAGTTTCGCCTCTCTCAAATTCCTCTTTCATCTGAACGCCTACAGAAGACACAAGAGGAAAAATCAAAACTACAAAAATCAAAACGAACAATATTTTTTTCATAAGAAAAGCAAAGAAGGACACTTAATAAATTTTATTTTCCTATTTTCTTCAATTTACCTAAAACGTCATCTATCTCCTTCTTTTTGTCCTGGGAGGGAGGATTCCTTCCTCTTTTCTTTTCAATTACTTTAGGCGGAGGCTGTTTTCTCGGTCCTTGGGGAGGCCTTTTCTTCGGTCCTGGAGGCCCTTGCGGCGGCCTTCTTGGAGGATTTCCTGGTGCTGGACCCGGTCTTGAAGAGCCCTTTCCTCCTTTGCCTGATTTAGATTTATATCTCAAGTAAATCTTCTTCAATTTGTCCTTAAAGACGATGGCTAAAGCCGTCAACAATATAAGGATTACTAAAACAAAAATCCAAGGCGAAAGCCCTCCGTCTGAATCAGAAACATCCTGCATACAACAAACTTGTCCGGAAGCGGAACAACTATAAACAGAGCTCTCAGACTCTTGAGGGCCACATTGAGATTTACAAGTACCTCCACTAGTAGAGCAAGTGTTTTCGTCATCCCCTTCAGGCTCACAAGTTCCAAGACAACAGGTTTCTCCAATTCCTAAACCACTAGCATTGCCTTCAACAGAACCATCACATTGTTCGGAAGAAGAACAAATTTCTCCTCCTAAAGCAGAACATGTCTTTTTCTGTGGTTTTTTAGTACAACACCTTTCACCAAAATCAGTACAAGAAAAGCTCTCAACAATGTCTCCCCCTGCCTCGTTACACTGTATACCACTAACACAATAATTTCCTTGAGCTTCACAACTTGGCTTTCCTCCTCCCAAGGAAGGACCTGAATCATTATTATTTGTGTCTAAAGAACCTTGTCTTTCAGGCCAAGCAGAATGCAACAGAAATCCGGTGTCTCTTATGCTTCCATCATTCCAGCAACCGTTCTTGCCTTGCTGCGCTTCCAACCAGTCTAAGGCATTAGACTTAGCTTCGGGACTTTCTCCGGAAAGGGCCATCAAAGCAACAGCAGTGTCATAATAACGATTATCTGTCTCTCTCCAATACCTGTCAGCTTTTTGCTTCAAGATCAAATCAGAACGATAATTTTTGTCTCCCGTCAGTTGGTAAAGGAAAGCCTCAGGCAAAAGTTCTTCATTGTCTTGTGAAAAAGCCTCCAAATAAGGATAATATTCTGAAGCATTCCTTCCTAATTCCTCTAAAGCTAAAACGCCCCAAAGAGTATCTTCGTAAGAACAATCATTTCCTCCTGAAGAAGTCAGACAAAGAGATTGTTGCATTTCCTCAACTGTCGTTCCCCCTCCCGAAGAAGATTGAATTTGGTCTGTTACAAAGACAGTTGAAGAGTCATCCCTACTAAAAAGTAGGTTAGTTGAAAAGCTGTCTTCACAAGAAATTTCAAAACTTTGTGTATAACAAGAAGAATCGACTTCAAGCCAATAGCCATTATCGCTAACACTTAAGCAATCCTGATTGTTGTTCAAGCTCAACTCTTTATCCGAGTTTATTCCGACCTGATAAGTATTCCCGTCCAAGTCCCTTATAGAACAAGTCGTCTGTTTATTGCTATCAACCTGCAAAAACCAACTCATTTCCGAAGCGGTTTTATTTTGTCCCTTAATCCAATCGGTATAATTACTAACATTTTTTCCTGCATTTTCCAAAGCCAAAGAAGCCTGAGCTGTATGCTTAACATTACAAGCGTTAGTCCCAAAACACTCACCATTCACCGCCCTGTTGGTCAAATTTGACTCGCAAAGGCCGGTCGAAGCCAAAGTAAAAATCTGGTCTTCAATCCCCAGAGCAGAACACCCTCTTTTTTCAACTTTATTTCTTATACAACTTCTTGCCATCTCGTCTATCGAACTGGTCGAACTTGACGAATCGGACTGGCTTTCGTTAGAAGAATTTGTTTGTGCTTGTACGACTGGAAAAACCAACAATGCTAAAAAAACACACGCTAAAACAATCACCCTTTTTCTGCTATCCATTTTAATCTAATTGACGGAACTGCCCGTCCATACACCACAATCAGAAAAACAAAAAATTCTTTATAAATATTTGGTCATTTCCCGTGATAACCCGAATCTTTGTCAGAAGAACTCTTTTTAATAGACTTCTTTTTTGATGCCGACTTCTTTTTAGAACCTTTACCTTTTTGCCCTTGGGAGCCAAAAGTTTTCTTCAAAATATAATTAACAGGATTCTTCAGCTTCAACTCTTCATCCGTCGGATTTACCCCTATTCCTTTGTAATACTCCTTGTCAAAATTTGGTGGCGGAACAATCTTGTTCCTATCACTCCAATTAAGCTGAGCTTTAATATACCCTTGCCTCAAAGGCTTATCGTTGTTCTTATTCCAATCATGAATCCTTTGTTCAATTTCTTGTTTTTCCATACCAATTGACTTGAACAAATTAATCAAAATAAACAAAGCCCTTTTTTTACCGTCACTAAGTCCTTCAAGAATTTTCTTTATTGTAGGAGGGAAGTTTTCATATTTTACATTCTCAACCTTAACCGGACTAAAATCGGACTTTTTATTTTCCGATTCAGAAAATTCTTCTCCAGAGGCCTCATACCAATCAAGAGCCTGCATAACAAATTCTGTAGCTTCTTCCTCTTCCGCTTCCGGCATAAAGCTTTTTACATCGGCCTTTAAGGGGTCTGCATCTTTTGGCGTAAAATCTTCTAATTCTTCTTCATTTATAACGACGCTAGCCAAGGCAGTCTTTTCATGTAAAGAATAAGGCATCCTAAACAAATGTCGGGGAGAAACCATAACCAAATCCAAACCCATTAATTCGAAAAAGTCTATCTCTGAATGTCTTGAAAAATTATCGGGATTTTTTCTCGAATCCAAACCACAATCAGAGCAAACATAAACAGTTTCAGAATCCGCAACTTCAAAATTCTGCCTACAGTCAGGACACTTAAAATTTTTCTTAGAGTCTTTTTTCAGCTTTTTGAACTCCTCTCTTTTACATTTAGGACAATAATAACTAATAAACTCGTATTCTTCGGCAATGTTCCTACAATTTTGACATTTTATCCCTCTATTTATTTCATAGCCTTCAAATTGATCATAAATATCTTTAGGCAACAAATAAGGAATAATTCGTTCTGCTCTAGCGCCAATATAAGCTACAAGTTTCCGCGGCAATTCCGGGAACAGCTTTCTGGTCTCTTCCCCGGTAATCTCCTTGGGAAAAGCCTTCCATGGGACAATTATATGAAAACCTTTAGAACCTGAAAACTTTATACCGTAATTCTTAATTCCATGATTTTTGAAAACCTGTAAAATGGATTGGGCAGCCTTTTTACTATAATCAAAGTACTTACAATCGATGTCAATCAACAAGTCCCATCCTTCTCTCAATTCATTAGCTTCTTCTTCATCCATTCCAGTATAAATACTCATAGGATCTTTCCACAGTTCTTCCGAACAGTGAAAAGAAGTCGCTCCTTTTTGAACCATTCCGAAAACATCTGTCAAGTACTGAAAAGTGTCTGGCCTTTTACCAAAACCTTCAAAATACTGCGGAGAGATTTCTCTTTTGTCCGAAAAATCAAAAATTGCCTCCTGAACATCCTTTCTCGAATAATAAAGATTCTTGACCTTCTCTATGCGCTGCTTTTTAATTTCTTTAACATCTTCTCCCATATTCACACTACCACATAAAGATTTATATAATTACTCCATTTTCTATTAGAAAATGAAAGTAAAGCTAGAAAACCCCGGAACACTGGCAAAAACAATAGATTTAGTCTCTGAGCTGGTTACAGAAGTAAGGCTAAAATTAGACGAATCAGGAATGAGCCTGACAGCAATAGACCCTGCAAATGTAGCCATGGTTAGATTCTTATTAAGAAAAGATGCCTTCACTGAATTTGACCTTGAAGACAACGAAAAGCTAGGAGTAAATCTAGAAGACCTTAAAAAAATCCTGAAAAGGGCTGGCTCTAAAAGCACTTTATCAATAGAAAAAAACGAAAGCAGCCTAAACATCGAAATCCAGGACAGGGTAAAAAGGAAATTTACACTAGGCCTAATCGACATAGATAAAGAAGAAAAAGAAATGCCTTCTCTTGAATTCAGCGCCAGAGTAGAAATAAGTTCAACTGACCTAACAAATGCTATTGAAGACTGTGCAGTAGTTTCAGAAGCCTGCTCTTTCCTGATAGAAAACCAAACATTTGTAATAGAGGCAAAAGGCATGAATTCTGCAAGGTCAGAATTTACAGGCGATGAAGCCACAATTCATGCGGAAGACTGCAAATCACGTTATAGCTTGGAATACCTACAAAAATTCATGAAAGGGGCAAAAATGACAAGCAAGATAGCTTTAAATTTCGCTAATGACCACCCTCTAAAAATGGATATAGTTGTAGAGAATATGGAAATCAATTTCGTCCTAGCTCCACGGGTTGAGACCGAGGATTGATGTTTCCCGATAATTTGGAGAGAATATCGAAACAGCAATCCGAGCAGAGGACTAGCGACCTACTAATTACTAAAAACATATCAGGCCGGTAGTCCGAGTAGAGGACTGACGGTTACAAATAAATTGTTAAGAACTGGCCATTGACTTTATTTTATCCTTAATCTCTTTTGTAGTTCTCTGTGAGTCTCGAAATCTCCATGCCTAGGGTCTTTAACCTCCCAAACCTCAACTTTTTCGGAATTTCTTAGAAAATCAGGTCAAGAATCCTTATTAGAATCAAAAATCATAACCCTATCGGCCCAATCGACCATTTCGGGAGTAACCCTTTTAGAAATATTCTGCCTAACATCCATACCCTCTTCATCCATACACAACTTCACATAGCTAGTAGTATCAAGGTTTGCTCCTTCCCAATTTGTAGGGTCATAGCCTGCACTTTTTACATTTTCTCCTATATATTTTTTATAGAACTCTTCTGCCATTTGACTTCTTGCAACATTGGACTTACAAACAAAAAGGACATTCATAAAAAAATAAAACGATTCTTAATTTAAAACATTTTTCAAAAAATGGCTCCGGGGGGATTCTAACCCCCGACTTCTGCCTCATGAGAGCAGCGCTCTAACACTGAGCTACGGAGCCACAAATCAAAGATTTGTGCCTACTAATGCGTATTTTCTTTCGAAAATCCACATTAGAGCCTTACTGCTAGTGCACTTTTCTTTAAAGAAAATCACACTAGAGCCACTTTAAACCGAGCAATAAAGGATTAGAAATAGATTTTATAAAACTTTATACCTACCATAAACTACAGAAAGAGTTATCATTAGCTTTTCTTAATGTCTCAACCGTCGCAGTTAACTGGCTTCCGCCAGAATCGGAATCTAAATAATCGTCAGAAATTTTCAGTTTATCTGGATCTTCTGGAACTCTAAAACCTAGTGAAGAATTAAGGCCACTCAAATCACCTCTAAAATCATTGCTACAAGCATTTTGGTCCATGTAAGAATACTTGTTCAAATAGACAGAGGCTAAATTCTGGCTTCTTTTGAAAAGCCTTCCTAGCTGACATTCATAAGTATCCTCGTCCGAAAACACTGCAGCATACATTAAAGCATCGCTGTAAAAATGCATTTCTTTTCCGTTCTTACTAACAATTCCTGATGAAACATCCACCTCTTTAGAATAATCCACACTCACATCGCAGCCGGAACCCCCTCCAGAAAAACAAACTCCTATCGAATTTTTATTAGAACCACTACAACCGACAACCAAATTAGGTTGGTTTAATTTATTTAGCTCTTTCTTAATTCCCTCGGGAGGAGATTTAAAACAATATTTTTTGTTTGCTGAAGTCAAGTAAACTAAGTCCGCAACCTTGTATGGAAAATTAAAAGGCTTTGAAAAAATGTAAAACGTCTCTCCTTGAACTGTCGAATTTGAAAAAATATACTTATTCTCAAACCTTGAAGGAACTCCCCTGTCAGTCCAACCATCAACACTCTCCTCAGAAATACTTATTATCTGGTCTCCAAAATCTCCATAAACAGAACATCGATTATGAATTCTGGTAGGAGTATTTCTTTCAATATAACTCGAAACAGCAGAAGAAAAACTTGTCTGTAATGGATTTAATAAAATTTGTAAGTCCTGAGCCTGGGCCGAAGTTTGTTGCTGTTGAGAGACATCCATAAAACTGCTAATTCCATAAATTGTCAAAAACAAAATGACTGCTCCTGCAATAAGAGCAAAAATCCAACCAAAAGACATATTTAGCTGAGCTCTCTTTTTCATACCACAAATTAAGAAAACCAATATAAAAAGTTATGCCGCTGTAACATTTACTTTAGCGGAACCTAAAGACTTCTCAAACCTGAAACTAACTTTCCCTTCAGAAACATTGGCACAACTTTTAGAGCCAGGGACATTTAAACAGTTGGCTCCTTCACCACACTCTATTTTATATGAGTCAGGAAATTCTTGGTCTTCCTTCAAAAGCTCCAAGTTTTTCTCGTTATCACCCGGATTTTTAACACAAACTTCAACATATTCTGAAGGCAGAGTGTAAGTATGAGTAGTGCTTGCTTCACTAGACCTCCAAACTTGTTCTAAATCCGACCTAAAATTGTCCTTAAACTTTCCAACTTGAGCACTATCTTTCAAACTCAAAAACTGAGTAATTCCATAAACAGCAAACGCAATAAAAACTATGGCCAAAATTATAGAAAAAATCCTCCCAAAAGATAACCTCATCTGGCCTTTCTTATAATCAAACCTTTTTTTCATAAAAAACAAAAATGAAACGAAATTTAAAAAACTAGCGAAAAACAGATAAACGTAAAAAACTCACTTTGCTAAAGAATCATGGAAAAGCCCAAAATCCTATATCATGGAAGCAGGTTCAAAATAAAAGGTTTCATAAAGCCTCAAAAAGCCAAAGACACATCCAAAAGAGAGAACTGTCAAAAAGCAGTATATGCAACAGACAGATTTGAGTGTGCTGTTTCAATGGCTCTTTCAGGAGAAAGTCCTGCTTTCATGAACTATTCAGAGGAGAACCCAAAAATTATTTTTATGCACAAAGCACCC
>JBDGRI010000009.1:0-254 GCA_042218235.1 Candidatus Pacearchaeota archaeon | reverse complement strand
CATAGAAACTTCCGAAAGGCGCCAATGGGCCTCAAAAGAAGAAGCCCCCATTATCAAAACCCATAAATTCAAGGCAAAGGAATTAAGAAAGCATTGGAGATTTGCAACAAAAGAAGAATTCAACCAAAAAAAGGAAAAGTTCGGCTATCCCGAATACTATAACGAGTTCTTTAGAAAAAGGCCTCATTTGATTAATCAAAAATTCATTTTTTGCAAGTTGTAACTTATAAAGGGCAAAATTTAAAAACAATGAT
>JBDGRI010000008.1:0-8318 GCA_042218235.1 Candidatus Pacearchaeota archaeon | reverse complement strand
GAACATCCTCCATCTAATATTTATAATTTCTTAACTCCTGAAAATAGAAAGGATGGTTCTGTCCTTTTATGTATACAGGGATATAATTTGGATCTCTTCTTGCTTCATGCTCAAACTCTACTCTTACGGTTCCATCTTTTTTCATTATTCCTACTCCGTTCCATGGAAAATTAAAGCTTTTAGGATGTACTAAGTGCAAACCTATTTGTCCCTCCTTTGGATGGCAAGTTACCCTTAATGCTTCCGGGAAATACCTTTCCAATAAACTAATCTCTTTTATAGTTTGATTGAATACTAAGTATTCAAAGGCCGATTTTTTTGCAATTTCTTCTATTTCCGATCTTACCGGAGATTCGCTTGGGTAGTTGAAAGCCTCTAAC
Organism: Candidatus Pacearchaeota archaeon; assembly: GCA_042218235.1. Classification (GTDB taxonomy): domain Archaea; phylum Nanobdellota; class Nanobdellia; order Pacearchaeales; family GW2011-AR1; genus JBDGRI01. The sequence continues at coordinate 7,938 of JBDGRI010000008.1, read as the reverse complement.
AAACTACTTTCGGAGTAATTCATTAAATTAATGTTGGTCATTGTGTTGTTTATAAGGCCGTTTACTTCACTGCTAAAGCTTTCGCTTTTCCAATACTTTGTTATATCTTCTTTTACTCTTTCGGATACGTTTTTGAATTCCTCTTTAAGAGAGTTTACTAAACCCGACATATCTGATATATGAATATACGAAGAAATCCTCATCTTACATACCATCTCAATTAGCTTGTTCTTATATTCTCTTGAATACTGCAAAGGCTCTCTAAAGATTGGCGCATAAACTAACCCATCTAAGACCAACATGAATCTCGCTCCGGGAGAATAGATTCTCGCTATTTCTCTGCAAAGAGAATAAAGCCTTGATAGAGAAGCCACTTCAGCTAAATCAGGTTCTCTCCTTCTAACTTTTAACGGATTAAAGCATTTTACCGGGAATGACGGTAAGACAAATTCTATGGGCCTTCCTTCTTCAACCGATTTCATTATCTTTCTTTCATACTCTTCCCTGTTCTTTTCGAAGAACTGTCTTGGGCCTCTACGATACCCCTTTGACAGAATAACAGATAAGATGTCTTCAACTAGTTCGCCGGATTGCCTTATTTGTCTTTCTGAGATTTCTTCGTCAACCTTTTTAGTCCACTCTCTAAGGCGAATACTACGAATGGTTCTTCTTCCTTGCTCGCATTCATTTCTTACATCATACTTGCCCGCTCCACTAATCTTGATTTGGCCGTAGTTTGGGGCAATTATTATTTCTTGTTGATGCCATAAAAATCCTTTATGCCCTAAATTTATTAGTTTTTTGCTTAATTTTTTCTTATTTTACGAAAAATATTTAAAATAATTCAAATTTTTATTGCCATGGATAGAGAAAAACTAATTAAACATGGAAAGAAAGCAAAATTAGACAATAAAGACAAAAAGATACTCAAAGCACTTGACAAGGATGCTAGAGCCTCAATTGCAAGCATTAGCAGAAAAACCGGAATACAAAGGGATAGTGTACACTATAGAATAAAGAGAATGAAAAGATCTGGAACCATCAGATTTTTTCATACTGTTCTAAACCCCTCAATTTTAGGATGTGAAATTTATTCTTATGTTAATTTCACCTTACATAATCTTACTCCCGAAAAAGAAAAATCAATGATAAAGAATTTTGAAAACAACCCTCATGTTGTCTATGCAGCAAAAACAACTGGCAAGTGGGATTTCATGATAAATATAGCTGCAGAAGATCTTGACCAATTTGATAAAGTACTTAATAAATTAAGGGTTGATTTTGCTGACATAATAAAAGAATATGAAAGCTCTCCTATAATACAAGAGTATAAATATGACTACATGGTGGATTTGATAGAATAGAAATTATAGAAAATTTATTTTTTATTCCCGTGGTTTCATGAAAGGGAAAAGCAGGACATCTCTTATTGAATATTGGTTTGTAAATAGCATAATCATCCTGTCTATTCCTATTCCTAATCCGCCTGTTGGGGGCATCCCGTGGTTTAAAGCGGTTAAGAAGTCTTCGTCAAGAGGATTTGCTTCTGCGTCTCCTTCAGATAGTTTTTGTTGCTGGTCTTCAAGAAGCTCCCTTTGTTTTTCAGGGTCGTTTAATTCGGAGTAGGCATTTCCAAGCTCTGCTCCCATGCAGAAAGGCTCGAATCTTTCAATTAATCTGCATTCAGGGTCATCCCTATGTCCCTTACAAAGAGGAGTAGATTCTACCGGATGGTCTATTATGAATGTTGGTTGTTCGATTTTTGGTTCAGCGTAATGCTCGAATAGTTCTGCAACATAATATCCCCAGGCATTTTCTTTCGGTTCTAATTTTTCTTTTTCTACAATTTCTTTTAATTCTTCTTCTGTCTTTTCATAAACATCGATGTCTCCGAAGTGTTTTATTGCGTCTGTCATTTTCATTCTTGGCCAAGGTGTTTTGAAGTCTATTTCTTTTCCGTCTACGTTTATTTTCGTGTCACCATTTACCTTCTTGCATACATATTCGAAAAGCTCCTCAAACATTTTCATCATATCATTGTAATCAGCGTAAGCTTCGTAAGCCTCGAGCATCGTGAATTCGGGATTGTGCCATCTGTCTATGTCTTCGTTACGAAAGTTTCTCGCTATTGTGAAAACTTTATCATAATTTCCCACCATTAACCTTTTCAAGTAAAGTTCCGGAGAAATGGATAAATAAAGATCAATATCTAAAGCATTTAAATGCGTCTTGAAAGGTTCTGCTTCAGCACCTCCATAAACTGTCTGCAAATAAGGAGTGTGGACTTCTTTGTACTTCCTTGATTTGAAATATTCTCTGATTGCGTCGAAGATTTGTTCTTTTTTATCAAACACTTCCTTAACTTCAGGGTTCATGATCAAGTCTAAATACTTTTTTCTATACCTTTCTTCTTTATCTTTAATCCCGTGCCATTTTGAAGGTAAGGGGTAAAGAGATTTTGAAAGAATTGTTAACTTCTTAACGAATATAGAGATTTCTCCCTTTTTCGTTTTATCTATTTCTCCCTCTACTCCAACAAAATCTGCAGCATCTATATAATTCTTGAAATTTTCTAAAGATTCATTTTCGGTGTAATCCTCTTTTAAGACAATCTGCATCTGTTTTGTTCCGTCTTTTAAACCGCAGAAAGCAAGTTTTCCTATGTCTCTTTTGGTCATTATCCTTCCAGCAGATTTGACCTGGGTTCCGATTTCGCTATTGTAGCATTCCTCTAAGTCATTTTGCTTATCAAATTTATGAGGGTAAGGATCAATCCCTGCTTCTCTCATGTCATCAAGCTTTTTCTTTCTTTCCTGGATAATTTCGTCTCCACGTTTCATAATCTAATTAGAGAATGACGGTTTAAAAAATTATTTAAACCGAAATTCTTTTCCAAGTCACATGGAAAGAGGTGATGTAGAGACGGTTAGGGAGTTTAATAAGCTTCTTGATGTTTTGCGTCGTGTGAGAAAGAAGATTGTTGAGAGAAGCCTTGAAAAGGAAGAAATTGACAAAAAGTTGATTGAGAAGCTTCAGAAAATACTTGTAAAGCTTAAGAGCATTCCTGAAAATGGAAAAGGGTACATTCTTTTTGCTGGCGGAAACGAGAGAGTTGTAATGAGCTTAGATTATGAAATTGAAAGCATACGAAAAGATCTAATTTATCTTAAACAAGGCGAAAAAGGATTTAAAGAGTACTTAAGAAGAAAAAATGAAAATTTTGATAACGAAGTCAAAGAAATAGTAGAATATCTCGAAGGCAAAACTTTCGATAGTTTTATTTCTGATAGAGATGGGGCCTTGAATGAATTCTCAGACCGGTACACTTCATCTATACAATCCACTTATAACGCAGTCTTCCTTGAAAAGTTTCTCAGCAAATTCAAAAACAAAATAATTTTGACTTCAGCACCATTAAAAGACTTAAGATACGTCAACATATTCCCTGAAAACGATACAATTTTTGCAGGCTCCCGAGGTAGACAATTTGTTTATGAAGGAAAGAAAAAAAACTTCTATGTTCCATGGAAGGAAGGTAAAAAATTAGGAATAGTTAGCAGAAAAATAAAAGCACTTCTAAGAGAGGACAAATACAGAAAATTAAAATATCTTGGGTCTGGATTACAGGAAAAATTTGGAGGGATAACAGTTGCAAGGCAAAACCATCTAGATTCTGTCGACAAAAGAATTTCCAAGGACTTTCTAGAAGAGATAAAGGAAATTGTGAAAAGCGTAGACCCTAAAGGCGAATATTTCGACATAAAAGACACTGGCCTAGATATACAGGTTAACTTAAAATGGGGCATGAAAGTATTTGACAAAGGATCCGGGTTAGGATTTATCTTAAATTCACTTAATAAAAACCTAAGTCATACGCTAGTTTGTGGAAATTCAGAGTCAGACCTGAGAATGGTCGAAAAGGCCAAAAACCTCTCAGACGAGATTTCTGTTATATTTGTTACTGAAAGCGAGAGTTTGAAAAGCAAAGTAAGAAGCGTCCTTCCAAACGCTAAATTTGTTTCGCATCCGGATAACTTGGTTTTTGCTTTAAAACAGTCTTCGAGCAAAATCCGCAAATCCAAAATTTAAAATGACATACGATAAAAGAATACTGAAGTATTTTGGCCTGGAAAGATCTCTTCGAGATTTCGGCCTATTTCGCTTTTCTTCACAAGTTCAGAAAATCAAAATAGAGCAAGCAAAAAATGACATACGATAAAAGAATACTGAAGTATTTTGAGCAAGGTTACCAGAAAGGATTTACTTTGGATAGACTTAGTCAAGAACTTTTGAAAGCTGGTTTTGACAGTGAAACTGTAAGCCACTCTATAAACAAGTTTTTGCAATTGAGAAACGTTCGAAAAAAGCTGGGCTTTAAGTCTTTAAGCTTGCTACAAATTTGGTTGATTATAATCGGAGTCCTTCTTGGAATTTCTGGGATCCTAGTTTGGATTTATATCCTATAATAATTTTTAAATTGCCTTTCCGGAAAAAAACAGATGGACGAAAATAAAAATAGGAAAATCAAAAATCTAATGCTCCATCTTAGCTATATCAGAAATGTCGATTTTTGAACGTTCGCTTGGGATTGTGTTTGTGCTTATTACCTTTGCATGTTTTTCCAGCTCCTTTAGTGTTTTCGGGTCTGCAAAGATTCCGTGGATTGCTATTATATAAATTTGGCTAGGTTCTCTTTTCCCGATTTTCTTTACTGTTTCGAGCATTGTTTTCCCGGTACTTACTATGTCATCGATTATTACGACTGGAGAGTCTTCGAGAATTATTGAGTTTTTTAATTCGACTTTTACATCTCTATCGCCTTTACGTTTCTTGCTTAAAATTGTGGATTTGGCCCCAAGCTTTTCTGCAACACTTCTTGCCCACTGATAACTTTCGTCGTCAGGACCTATGAAAATTGGATTGTCAAGTTTCCATTTCTTTATTTGATCGGCTAATATGGGTGATAGGTCTATTTTCTTTCCATTTTCCATAACATCCTGTATATAATCGATTCTGTGTAAGTGGGGTTCAACTGCATAAATCCTATCGAAGAATTTAAACATCTTGGACAGAATATCTATACTTACTATTTCTCCCTTTTCAAATTCCTTATCTTGCCTGAAGTAAGGGAAATAAAGGGCTAATAGCTTTACTTGTTTTGCTCCACGTTTTTTAGCGGATTGCGCTGCAAAAAGAGTTTCAACAATTTTATCGTTCGGGTTTCCGTAAAATGATTGAACTAAAAGAACTTCTCTATTCTTTATTTTTGCCTTATCATCGAATCTTAAGTGCAATTCTCCATCAGGAAATTCTTCAACTTTTAGCTTGGAATGTTCTTTAACTCCTAGCTTTTTGGCTATTTTTTGGGAAATGTGTTTTCCTCCCGAACATCCTATAACATGCATTTTCATTTTATCACCTCTTTGAAGTTATTTTTGAACCCTTTTGGGATGGCCATGCTTTTCAAGTTCTTGATTTACAAGCTCGTCAGCAACGGCTTGGAATTTATTTTCTCTGTTAACATGTTTATACATTATTTTTTCAAACCTCTCTTGCAATCTTTGTACTTGAATGAAAAGTTCAAATAATTTTTGGTTTTTAACTTTATACTTTCCGAGCAGCTGGTTTACAACGAGTTCTGAATCAAGTATGCAGGTTACCTCCTTATCGGTAAATTTTGATGCTAATTCTAAAGCTTTTATCACTCCCTCATATTCTGCTATGTTGTTTGTAACTCTATCGCCAATCTTTTCACCGTGTTTTATTAGAATGTTGTTATCCTCTCTAACTACTGCTCCAATAGCTCCAGGACCAGGATTTCCTCTTGCACCTCCGTCGGAATTTGTGTATATGATGATTATTACCTCTCTTTCGGTGGAAAAACATCGTTTTTCCGTAAACGGTCCGCCTTTTTACGAAGTTAAAAATGGCCAAACATTTACTTAGAAAAATAAATAGTCGAGGTATTTAAATGTTGTTTCCGATGAAAACGAAGTTTTCCTACGATCGGCTTTCCATGTGGAACCCTGTTAAACCATCTTTGATGAAAACGAAGTTTTCCTACGATCGGCTTTCCATGTGGAATGAATTTAAACTTGTTGGGTGAAAGTAAGGCATTCCAGCAAGTCAGCTTCCCTACCGGAATATTGTAAAACCTTTGGTTAGAAGAAAAAATGTCGTTTTTCAGTAACTTCTTCTTTTTTACTATTTCTTACCCAACTTCTTTTCGTACCTATCTAGATAGTAGGCAGACATTATGTACCCAATGTGTGAGAAGGCTTGAGGAAAGTTTCCTAAGTAAGATTTTGTTTTGGGTTCGATTTCTTCTGAGAGCAAAGGCTTGATGTGTTTTTCGAATTCATTAAATAGCTTTTTTGAGCGAGAAACTTTTTCTAGAATTCCTAATGATGATACTAGCCAGAAAGTACAAAGTATGAAAGCACCTTCCTTGCCGGGAAGGCCGTCGGAGCCTTTGTAACGGTAAACAAAAACTTCTTTGTAACTTAGCTCTTTGCAAGTATTATCGATTATCCTTTGGGTCAATTTGTCGTGTTTGTCTAAGAATTGGAGTAAGACGAAGAGGCAATTTGTTGCGTCTTGCTTTTTTGTGTTTGGATGTTGCTTGAACTTTTCTTTTTTAGAGTCAAAGCAGTTTTCCCAAATCCAGCTTGAGATTTCGTGGCGTAAAGCTTTCCATTCTTCGACTTTCTTTTTAGGAATCTTTAATTTGTTGGCAAGTCTTATGGCCCTATCAACTCCGACCCAGGCCATAACTTTACTGTAAGTAAAGTCTTCCTTATTTTTTCTTACTTCCCATATTCCGTTATCGGGTTTTTTCCAATTTTTCTTTATTGCTTCAACTAAGTCTTTTACAACTCTCTTTCCGTCTGAAGAGATTTTCAAATCCCTTTTAGACATGAAGTAATAAGAGTCCAGTAAAGAACCATAAACGTCCAACTGGAATTGTTTTGCTGCATCGTTTCCTATTCTGACGGGTTTAGATTTCTTGTATCCTTCCAAATGATTGAGTTTTTTCTCCCCTAGAACGCGATTTCCATCTATAGTATAAACTAAGTCTAAATTCGCAGTTCCGCCTTTACATTTTTTTGCTACTTTCTCTATGAATGAAAAAAACCTTTCAGCTTCTTCCCTATAGCCCAAAACGTGTAAGCCATAAAGCGTGAAAGTTGCATCTCTAATCCAAGAGTATCGATAATCCCAGTTTCTTTCTCCTCCAATTTCTTCGGGCAAAGAAGTTGTTGGCGAGGCTATAATAGCTCCTGTAGGATAGAATTGCATGAGCTTTAGTGTTATTGCAGAACGAGCCATTCGAGTTTTACAGAAATTCATGAATTTTCCTTTAGAAACCCATTTTTCCCAGAATTTTCTTGTTATTTTTTCGAAATCTTGGTTTTTTAATGAACAGTTACCTTGGTAAATGATTATCTCTTTTTCTTCATCTTTCTTTAGATTTAGGGTTATCTCGTAACCATCGGAATACTTTTTTATTTCAGAACCTTCGGGCAAAGAAAGTTTTACATCTTTTCCATTATGTCTTAAAATTAATTCATTTTGAGATTTCTTTATTTTTGGTTTTCGTTTGGCGTAGTCAGGCTTTGGAGAGAAATCCAGTTTTACCTTTGGACTACCTCCTAAGGCCTTTATTTTTCTGACAATTAAGTGTTCGTGGCATCTAGGTTTTTGTTGAGGAACCATAAAGTCTTTTATTTCGAATGAGTCTTCTTGACTTTTGAAAGAAGTTTTTGTGATTGCTGTTAGACCATCATAGTCCGATTTTACATTGTATCCTCTGTTTTTAACAGAAAAATGCCCTCCTTCTTTGTCTAAATTTCTTGCAAACAAACTTGGGGAGTCAAAGTGAGGCAAGCAAAGCCAGTCTATAGATCCATCTTTAACTAAAGCAGAAGTGTGTAAATC
>JBDGRI010000007.1:0-29725 GCA_042218235.1 Candidatus Pacearchaeota archaeon | reverse complement strand
ACCCTCTCGACTCATAAGCAACCCACGGCCTATAATCAAAATTACTTGAAGAGAGCGATTTCAATTCTCCTAACCTGTTTCCTGAACCTTCAGCTAAGGCTTCTGCTTTTTCTTTAGCATCTTCGGTAGCTTTCTTTATCGCTTCAGTTTTCAATTCGCTTTGCCTTTTCTTTCCAAGCTCAAAATTAATATGGCTCACTCCCGCACCAGCGTTAACACCTGCATCAACTGCTTGGCCTATTTTTTCTTTTTCTTCAATAGGAATTTCAACTTTCAAAGTATGGCTTGCAACATAACCAGTAATTTTTCTTTCTTTGTCACGACCGTAATCATATTCTGGCCTCAAGTTGTAATTTTCTGTAGTTATCTGGCTTGCATTAAAACCTAAATCTTTCAATGAACTTTTTGCCTCTCCCACTATTTCAGAATTTTTCTGGCTTGCTTCGGAACTGTTTTCTCCTGTTGTTTGAACATCAAAATAAACTGTCGCGAAATCAGGCTTTGCTTTTATTGTCGCTGTCCCGGTAGCACTTACAGTACTAGAACTTCCCAAACTACTTGTAGCAATCAGCCCTAGAACAACTAATCCTACAACGATTATCAAAGTTATCAAAATTTTTGGATTAACTCTCTTTTGTTTCATTTCTAAATCAAATGCCGTTTAGAATATTTAAACCTTGTGTTTTGCTCAAACGGCGTTTTAAACGGCTGTTTGAACAACCTTTAAGAATCAATCAACAGCAACCACTCCCTCTTCAACCTTCTTAGATTTCTTTTTTGGAGGGACTTTTTCATAATACCATCTTACTGCATATATGAATGGAGTATCTAGTGCAGCAATTATGTATTTTACGACTATTGTACTTAAGATAACAGGTAATACAGGAGCCTTGCCAAGGAAGGCAACAGTAGCGAAGATTACGCTGTCAATTATTTGGCTTGAGCCGGTAGATGCAAGGTTTCTTATCCATAAGTGTTTTCCATTCGTTTTTCTCTTTAAGAAATGATATGCCCAAACATCATAATTTTGTGCAACCACGTAACCTCCAAGTGATGCAGCAACTATTCGCGGGGCTTGCCCTAATGTTTTAGCGAATGCTTCTTGATTTTGCCAGAAAGATGCTGGCTCCCATTGTATCGCGACCCAAAGGGCAAAAAGCAATAAAACATCTGCTAAAAATCCTGCCCAAACAGCTTTTTGAGCTTTTTTCTTGCCCCAAAACTCTGAAAGGATGTCTGTGAAAAAGAAGGTTATGGAAAATACGATTATGGATGCGGACAATGTAAACGGACCGAATACAACAATTTTGTTAGCTATCACGGCAGTAATTACAACAGCACCAGCAAACATTCCTACAAGAATTTCGGGACCAAATTTTTTAGCCAGAACAGCAGAAACAGTAGCGATTATTAGCATGCCTACAATCCACGCCAAAACCACAAAGATTTCCATCTTGATTTTCCTAACAAAGCTTTATTTAAAAAATTTACTTCAAAAACACTTAAATAAGCCATTTCTTTAAATAAGACATGACATTAAAAGTGGTTTTAGTTTATGGTTCTGTACGTGAAAATCGTCAGGGGATAAAAGCTGCACGTTTCATGAAGAAAAAGCTGGAAGAACGTGGCTATGAAGTTAATTTTATCGACCCGAAGGAATGGGGCTTGCCTTTATTGGAAAAAATGTATAAGTCTTATGATGAAGATCAAGCACCCGAAAAACTGCAAAAACTTCAGAAAATCATTGATGAAGCAGACGGCTATATTTTAGTTTCAGCTGAATACAACCACGGCCCTCCGGCAGCTTTGAAAAATCTCTTAGACCATTTTTTGGAAGAATATTACACAAAGGCTTCAGCTTTAGTAACTTATTCAGCAGGAAGTTTTGGCGGTGTAAGAGCGGCCGTAGAATGGAGGGCAATTTTGTCTGAAATGGGAATGCCTTCAATTCCAACAGTCTTACCAATACCTAAGGTTCAAGATGCTTTTGACGATGACGGAAGTCCTCAAGATGAAAAATACCATGAAAGAGCAGAAAAGTTCCTTAGTGAATTTGAATGGTATGCTATGGCTTTGAAACAAAAACGTGAAGCCGAAGGAAAGCCAAACGAATAAAATTATAAATCCTTAAAATCAATAACAAATATGGCAAAAAAAGATTCTAAAAAGAACTCAAACAAGAAAGAAAGCAAAAAAAGCGACTCTCAAACACAAAAGAGCAAAATCGACGAAAAAGACAAAAAATTTATCATAACATTAATTTCCGTATTAGTTGTTATGGCTATTTTGGTATTGGCTGTTTATAATCAATCAGGGCCTTATAATTCTGAAAAGAGGAATAATTTAACAGGATGTCCTGCTGGAAGCGAAAATGCGGATGTTTGCACTAGCGAATACAAGCCCGTTTGTGGTTACGATTCAAACAAAAACAAAGTAAAAAGCTTCCCTAACGACTGCCATGCATGCAAAAACGAAACCGTGAATTACTTCACTGAAGGCAGATGTGAAAAATGAACCTCAAAGTTGTCTTTCTTTCACTTGTAGGAATCGCATTTGTTATTCTTTCTTTCGCAATAGATTGGCTGTTTATAATCGGGGCAGCTGTTGTAATGTTCATTAACCAAAAAGAACTTAATAAGGGAAACAAGAATTCTTCGGGCAATGGTTCTGGCCGAGATTCTAACAGTGACTCGGGCGGCGACTAGTATGCCTCGCCTTTTTTATCAAATTTCAATGGCAACCCAGGAAAGTTAATGTTCTTTCTAAATTCATCAATATTCTTTATAACTGATTTAAGCGGAGAGTATTTCGTGGCTTTCTTTATGTCATTCAAATATGCTTTAGTTGCTTTTTCACCTTTCTTTATAGTTTTCTTGTTTTGCTTTTTAGAAAATTCAAGCGTCTTACTTTCGGACTCAACTTCAATTAAAAAATCCACATCTTGTTTTTTGGCATCATATCTGTAAATCTCGGTATTCATAGTTTTGAACGTTTTCTTTAAGACTTCTAAAACTGTAGGGGTTTTTTTAGTGCCTTCTTTAGTCTCAGCTGTTTCCGCATAATTAACCTTCGGAGATTGGCTGCCTTCGGCATTTATAGCAATTATTATGTCTGCCCTCGCCTCTTTCAAGGCTTCGCTAGGGATCGGATCCACAACTCCTCCATCAACCAAAACCCTATTTCTGTTTTTCACAGGAAGAAAGATTCCCGGTATTGAAATGCTTGCCCTAACAGCCTTAGCAACATCCCCCTACTAAAAACTACCTCCTCTCTGTTTTCTATGTCAAAAGCCGTAACCTGTAAAGGAATTATTAAGTCTTCAAAACTAGAACCTTCCAATTCCGAATCGAGCAAGTTTTCTATTTTCTTTCCTTTAATAAACCCGTAACGTGAAAATGTATAATCAAAAAAACTTTTGTTCGTTTCTTCCTAAAAACAAGTTTTCTAGTTTTTTGCTGTTTGGATTAGCTGAATATAAAGCACCTATAACAGAACCCATACTAGTTCCGGCTATATAGTCTATCGGTATTCCATGTTCTTCCAAAACTTTCAAGACTCCAATATGCGAAATTCCTTTAGAACCCCCTCCACTAAGAGCAAGCCCAACTTTTTTTCTAGTCATTATTAACCTCTTTTACAAAGTTAACTTAAAGCCTAATTATAAAAAACTAATCTATTTTTTGAAGTAGTACAATCCAGCAATTGCCCCTAATACCACCAACAATGCACCTGTTCCCGAAGAAGCATTAGCAGATTGAGAAACTACATTTCCCGTAATACCAGAATAACTTAAAACTGCCCCTATGCCCAACGCGGATAAGGAGAAAGCACCGGCAACTTTGTTTTCAAGGCCATTTGTTTTATTGTCTTCTTCAGTAATTATTTCGCTATTTTGTATATAATTAATCAATTCCTTTCCGGCACGAGTATCTCTGTACTCGCTGTCCTTTTGTGATGCCTTTACAGCATTTTCTGCCCCTTCATATGCTCTTTTGCTAAAGGTTTTTTTATAATTCTCCATTTCTTCATCAGAGACATTGAAATTGTCCTTCATCTCTTTATCTGAAAGGATTTTTTCTGTTTTTTCAATTTCTTCTTGAAGTTTTCCGATTTCCTTATATCTTTGCTCCGGAGAAGCATCCTTAACCCCTTTTCGGCCTAATTCAGCGATGCTCCTAAACTGGTAGAGTAACGCCTCTTCAAAATCCTGTTTGTCATATTTATTAAAAACATCTTTTCTGGAATAAGCGTTTTGATTCCTTTCATCTCCAGATTCCCCCATGAACGCAGAATTATAAATTAATTCTGCTTTCTTCGCAGGACTATCCCCGTATTTATGATTATTTATTCCGGAAACGTCTTCTCCTTTATCCTGTTTTTCTTGGAACCTTTTGTTCCTTCCCTCTACTCGTTTCCTGATTGCAGAATAACCTTTGTCTTTGGAGTCGAGCATCTCACGTAATTTCCCAAGATCTTCAGATTCACCGCTTTTAGCCATAGTGTCTTTTAACAGAATAACTATGAAAAACTATTCCTAGATTAAATATTTAAACAAGTTCGTATAATTCTTTCTATGGAAAAAGAGGTTAAGGCAGTTGTTTTTGACATCGGAGATGTTCTTTGTCTAGGAAAACAGCACTCTTCAAAAATTTCTCTAAAGTGTAAAGGACCTCACGAAGAAGTAACCAATAAATTAAGATTTTCAATAGATCAGTATATCGATTCAATTTCCCCGATTCACAACAAGTCTATAAGTGGAGAAATTTCTTTCAAAGAAACAGTCGAGTCGTTATCCAGAAACTTTGGAAAAAAGAAAAGCGAAATAAATGAAATTTATTCAAATGCCTACAAAAAACAATTTACCAAAAACACCAGGCTTCTAAACAAAGTTAAACAATTAAAAAAACAAGGCTACAAAACAGCGATTCTTTCTGACCAATGGCACATGTCTAAGGGGGCGTTAATGCCAAAAAGCTATTACAAATATTTTGACGAGGTTTTAGTTTCTTGCGATGAAGGAATGAGGAAACCCGAAGAGAAATTCTTTAAACTTTCCTTAAAGAAACTTAATGTAAAGCCTTCCGAAGCATTATTTATAGACGACCAAAAATGGAACACCCGGGCAGCAAAAAGACTCGGGATACAAACAATCTTGTTTGAAAACAATGAACAGCTGTTTAAAAACCCTAAATGGAAAAAGCTTTTCGAAGAAAAATGAAAGAGAAACCTAACAAGAGAGCCTACGAAGATCAAGAGGAAGTTTTTGAAAAATGTAAAAATTTCCTGTTGCCATATTTAAAAGATATTCCCGAAATAAAGAGTGCAGTTTTATGGGGGAGCATTGTAAATGGCTCTTTCGGAGTATATGAGGAAACCTGGAGAGGTCAAACAGGGAGCGATGTAGACCTAATCATTTTTCTTGAGAAGGGAGCAAAACCCCCAAAACAATTCAAATATTTAGAAATAGACAAAAAATGGTTCAAAGGATATAAACCAATTAATTTTAGGGATTTCCTTTATAGTGGGAATGTCCATAAGGTAGATACCCTCCTAGTAAAGGAAGGGCACGAATCAGAAGCACAAGATGATATAACGGGAAAATCTAAAGAAATCTATTCAAAAGACAAAAAATGAATAAGAACGAATTCCTAAAAAAACTTGAAGTAGAACTGAAAATTGCCAAGAACTCCCAATATACAATAAAAAATTACTTAGATTCAAACAGAAGGCTGTTTGATTTTGCCCAAAAATCCCCCGACGAAGTCACGGAAGACGATGTTAAATATTATGTTTCTGAAAACCTAACCGAAAGCTCGGCCGCCTCAATAATCCTTTTTCTTTCGGCAATAAAATACGCGTTTTCAAGTATTCTAAAAAAAGATGTAACTAGCAGCATTAAACGACCTAAAAGAGGAAGAAATATGCCGGTTGTTTTAACAAGAGATGAAGTAAAAAGACTTCTCGATACTTTTGATAATGAAAAATCAAGGCTGATGATCTCTATGATGTATGCTTGCGGAATGCGAGTTTCGGAGCTAATAAACTTGAAAGTTGAAGACCTAAATTTCGAAGAAGGAATAGGATACATTAAACAAGGTAAAGGCAGAAAAGACAGAATGTTCAACATTCCTAAATTCTTACTAGAGGATTTTAAAGAACATGTAAATACTCAAAAAGAGAAAAATTCCGATTACTTGTTTTCAGGCCCAAACGGTAGAATGACTTCTAGAAACCTTCAAAAAATTGTCCGCGAAGCAGCCAAAAAGGCAGGCATAAACAAAAGTGTCCACTGCCACACTTTGAGGCATTCTTTTGCAACACACCTCTTGGAAAGCGGTTTGGACATAAGAAAAATCCAAGAACTTTTAGGCCATAGCAATTTAGCAACAACCCAAATCTACACTCATATTTCAACAGAAGAATTGAAGAAAATCAAATCGCCTTTAGACACATTAAACGAAACTCAAAATTAAAATGGACAGACAAAAAATAATTGATAGCGTAATGAAAATTTGCGATGACCTTTGCCCTCAAAATAAACAGCTGTTTAAACGGCGTTTACAACAAGAGCTTCCAGAGGACGATAGGGGAAAACAGCAAAAACAAGGCATGATAGAAAAAGCCTCGGAAGGAAAACATGTTTCAAGAATTCCTTTTGGTTATGAATGGTCAGAAGAAAAAGGAAAAATGGTTCCTGCTCAAAATTATCACGAAATAGAAGATATTTTTGACCAATTTCTAAAAAACGATGCCAAACTCTCGCACATAGCAAAAAGACATCGTTTATCAGTTAACGGCTTAAAAAAAGTTCTAAGAAATTTTGCTTATATGGGAAAAGTAAAGTTTGACGGTCAAATTCACGAAGGAGAACACGAAGCAATAATCGATTCAACAACCTTCAACAAAGTTCAGGACAAACTCGACATTCTTGAAAAACAGCATAAAAAGAACAAGGAAGATAAACGAGTTTAATTATTAGATGCAATATTTTTTCTTTCTTCTGCAAAAACTCTTTTAAGAAGCCCGTTGTAAGTTTTTCTGCCCTTTGGGCCATCTATGTCTTCATTTCCCAGCTCTAAATTATAGGGTTTATTGAGCATTGAGGTATCAATCTCGGAAGGTTTTTTAAATCCTTCAAACTTGTATTTCCCGTTTATTTTGTCCGGCCCATCATTTGCATTTATTTTAAGGTAGGTAGTGCTGTCTCCATACTCTCCCTCGTTTTTTAATGAATTATATGCTACAGAATTCGTGAAAAGGTAATTTGGAATTTCGCTATAATGTATGTTTTCTCCGGCAACATGTCTTACTTCTACCTTTTCCGATTCGTAGGCTTCTTTTTCAAATCTCTGCGTTTTGTCTTCGATATAGCCATTTAATACTAGGCTCATAAGCATCCCAAAAACACCAAAACCGATTCTATTTCCTAGGCCTTTGCTTCCCGCAAAAAATCCCGCAGGAAGAGAGACGGCTCCTAGCCCAACCGGAACAATAGAATCTCTTACCTTCTCTAATTTCGTTTTGTCTTCAGCCATCTTTCTCGAAGGGCCTATTATTTCACCAATCTTTTGGTAAGTGCTCAGCTCATTCCATTCTTTATTCCAGTGTTCGTTGGACATACTGTTTAAACAGAAGCTAAACTTAAAAGAATTATTGCGATTTAGGATAAATGGTTTAGCAAAAATTACCTCTTGGAACTCTGCCTCTTAGCACGAGCCTTAGAGTCACCTGGCTTGTATTTCTCTTTCCTTCTAGTATCAGCTACTAGTAAGTTCCTATCGTATTCAGAGTAAGCTTTTTCCAAGTTTTTGGAACCAGTGTGTTTAACCAAGGCTCTAGCTAAAGCCAATCTAGCGGCTTCAACTTGTGACTTTTCGCCACCTCCTCTTACCGTAATGTTAACATCGTAATCCGGATTTCCGACAACCTCTCTAGCTATTCTCAATGGCTCTTCAATTTTTAGCTTATCGAATTCGTGTAAATTATGATGGTCTACCTTGTTCAAAGTAACTTTTCCTGCACCTTCAACTAGCACAGCTCTAGCTACCGAAGTTTTCCTTTTACCTGACTTTACTACTTTTGATTTAACATCCATTTTACTTTTCTATTGTGATTTTCCGCTTTTCATTTGGAAAAGCGCGTGTTTAATTTTGCTGAATCTTTTATTAAAAGGTTCAGGCTGAAATCTCGAAGGGATATTTCGAGGCCTAGGTTTATTGTTATTTATTTTTTGATTTGTCATTTTTCTAAATTTCTTACTTTTACTTTCTTAATCTTGTTCCCTTTATCTAATTTTTCCATTTCTTGACCTTCGAAAGCTTGAGGAATTTCCTTATAACATCTTATTCTTTTCCAGGCCTCTCTGCCCCGTCCCTGTCTGTGGCCAGGAAGCATGCCCCGAATTGCTCTTTTGACAATTCTTTCTGCTTTTCGAATGTGTTTAGGTCCTTGTTGAGTATCTCCCACTTTATTTCTCTTTTCTCTAAATTCACTATGAACAGTCCACTTGTTTCCTGTTATAACAGTGTCTCCGCAATTCACAACATGAATTTCGTCCCCTTTTAGAGATTGCTTTGCTGCATAAGTAGCTAGCCTTCCCATTGAAATTCCTGCTCCGTCAATTATTCTCTGAACCATTTTATTCTACAATTTTTATTCCCTGTCCATTAGGGTTTGATTTAATTTCTTCTTCTATGCTACTAGTTTCGCAACCAGCATTCTTTAGTTTTTCCTCTGCTTTAGAAGAGAATTTTAATGCAACAACTTTAGATTTTTTTTCAAAGCTCCCTTCCGATAAGATTTTTCCAGGAACAACCAATGTCTTGCTTTCTTCAGCTTTTTCGCTCAATTCTCCTACATTCATATTTGGCCTCCTCCTGCTAGGTCCGGATAGAACTTCAGCTACTCTTTTCCAGGCCTCATTTTTCTTAGCCTGTACTAATGTTTCTGTAAGATCGGAATCGCTTTTCTTTTGCGACTGCTTTTCTATTAGTGTTTTTGATTTAGGCATTTTAATCCGTTTTTTGTTTAGAGCCTGCCAGAGAACAAGTAATTGTTCCCACTTCCGCTCTTTAGAGCTCGCAGGTAAACAGACATAAGGAATTTTATTTATAAATGTTTTGAAATGGCCTCAAAGACCCTTTCCAAGGCTTCTTCTATATTGGAATAATCTTCTATAATGAATGCCGCAGCTTTTCTATGTCCTCCGCCTCCAAGCTCCTTTGCAATTTCCAAAACATCAACATCTCCCTCAAAACCGCTTTTAACTCTTAATGAACCTTTAAGCCCTTTTTCAACCTCACTTAATGTAAAGTATATTGTTGTACCGCCCACGTCTCTTAGGTTTGCTATTCCTCTTCTAATTTCCGCCATACTCAATTGGTATTTTTCAATGAATTCTTTTCTTATGTAGGAGTAAGCAATTTTTTTACCATTAATTTCCTTAACATCAAAATTTCCTAGCGTTTCTCCCTCAAGCTTTTTCATTTTGTAAGGGATGTTTTCTTTTAATGTTCTGAGGATTTTTCCTTTGAAATCAGCCCCTCTGCCACATAAAAAAGAAACATCCGAAAAGAGTCTTTCCGAATCACCGAAAGAAAAGAACCTGCTGTCCGTAACAATCCCTACTAAAAGCCTTTCAGCCAAATCAGCATCTATCTCTTCCCCCATTAACCTAAAAAGCTTTAGTAGGACAGTACAGTTTGAAATTGCACCCGGTTCAACATAATTCAACTCTCCAAAATAAGGATTGCTTGAATGATGGTCTATGTTTATTACTCTGCTATCTCCAGAGAGTTTGTCAACAGTTTCTTTGTTGTAATAATATTCTCCGAAATTTCCGTGATCTAAGAACATTATACAATCATAATTAGAGTCATCAATTTCTTCTACGCCTTTCGAAAAATCAACTTCTTTTGTAAAATCGAGATCATGGAAGTTTTCATCTATAGGGTCGCGGCTTATCAAATCGACCTGCTTGCCTTTATCCTGGAGGAGCCTTTTCATAGCACTACAAGAACCTAAACTGTCTCCATCAGGGTATGGATGCAATGTAAGAAGGAACTTATTTGATTTTTCGATTTTGTCCCAAATTTCTTTTACTGAATTATTTTTTTCTTCCATTTTTTGGATAAGTATGCGGGCGGGTAAGAGACCCTAAAGAGCCTCTAACTGCTCCGCTTTTCCTCCGGAAAATCGAACTAGAGGATTCACATTTTTAGTGCGGGCGGGAGGATTCGAACCTCCGTAGGCACTAAGCCAACAGATCTTGAGTCTGTCCCGTTTGACCGCTCCGGCACGCCCGCTTTTTTTTCGTTTGGCCGCTCTGTTGCGGATCTTCTTTGAAAAGAGGTAACAGACTGGAATTTATTCCTAGGTCCGACACGCCTGAGGTTCATATTTCCGCTACCTGATTTGGAAATACGTGACGGCTAAAAATGCTTCGATTTTTTGTCCGGCACGCCCACTTTACTTTTTCTTTTTGTTGAAAAACAACAAACCGGCATTATAAAAAGCTTTACACTTTAAGGCTCAATTTTTCTTTCAAGAACCATTTCTTAATCCCCAGGGCAAAAGCAGCAGTTGTAAAAAATGAAAAAATAGCATAAACTAAAGCCGGCTGGCTCATAATGTCGCTTTCTAGCACAGAACTTGCAACCAATAAGGCTAATGCAGTATTTTGAAGCCCGACTTCTATCCCAATGGTCATTGCGCTTTTTTTCTCTACACCGAATAATTTCGCATTTCCTAGCCCCATAAACAAGGCAGCAACATGGAAAACTATTAGGGCAGGGAGTATGATTAAGGCACCTTCAGTAGTCAGTGAAGAGCCTCCCTGCGAAGAAGGAGCAAAAACTTTGACCACAAAAACTATCGCTAAAAATACCAGGCCGGTTCTTCTAAACCATTTCTCACTTCTAGATGCAAATTTTGGAGCTTTGGATTTTATTAACAGACCGACTAAAACAGGAATCGCTATGACAAAAACAAGCTCCGATAAAACCGCCAAGTAATCAAATTGCGATTTAAGTCCCCCTCCATAATAGTGACCTAAAAACAAGTTAAGGAAAAATGGTATTGAGAACATTATGATGGCTGTATTTATCCCTGTCATCGAAACTGATAAGGATGTTCTAGCATTTGTCAAGTAAGAGATCAGGTTTGAAGTGGTTCCTCCAGGCGAAATAGAAAGGATTAGTATCCCCATTTTAACCCCTACAGGCAAATCAAAAAATTGCAGAATTATAAACGCAAGAACCGGCAATAGGATTATTTGCGATGCAAGGCCTACAATCAAAGATCGGGGTTTTTCGAAGACTTCTTTGAATTCTCTGGAACTTATCGAAAGACCGATAGTAATCATGATAAGAACCATTGAAGCTTGCAATAGGCTATCAGCAAATGGCATAGAAAAATTTGTTATCAAAAATTAATAATGTTTTCGAAAAAGAACTACTTCATGTTTTTAGAAACAACGTCTATGTCTGCCTTAAGCTGTTCGACAGCTTTTTGGAAAATTTCCGAGGGCTTCATTTGACCGAAGCTCTCAATGTGGACAATTACATTGCCAGTATTCTTTGACTGTGTTTCCTGACCTGACCTGTCAGCTAAACCTTCAACAAAGTCTCCGATGTCTTTTTCTCCACTATCTTTTACAGTTATTTTTTGTCCCGATTCTTTGATCTCTGCATCCGGGAAATGCTTTTGAATTTCTTCTTTATGCTCTTTAGGCAGAGTTACTTCTTTCTCTTCCCTAAAGAAAACCAGGCCCGGAACAAACTTCGAATGTTCGCTACCTCTACCCTGTCTTAAATATGCTTTCAAGTCAATTTCTTGGTTTTGTTGCAACAAAGTTAAAGGCATTTTGTCAAAAACTACCTCTGTATCTCCAGTCAAATCTTCAGAATATACATTTCCTTCCTTGGTCGTTTTAAGTTCCATTTCTTTAGCAGTCTTTTTGTTTTTTAGAGGGATCAATCCTACCCTGTGAGCAAGAGTTTCGTCGTGAAGAGCAGATCCGTTTTTGGCTATTTCTACTTCATCTACTGCTAGAACCGGAATTTCATGAACTTGCCTTCTAATAGCATTTACTAATGAATTGCTCAAATCTGCAGAAAATACTAGATTATTATCTTTGTTCTTTATTACTTCCATGGTTAATTTTGTCCAAATTGGTTTTTAAATTTACCTAAGGTCTACGGCCTCTTCTGCCGCCCTTTAACTTTGGCCCCCCTCTCGGGATCCTTGTATCATCAAGGATGTTGAGTATTTTGAACCCCTCTCTTGAAAGACTTTTTATTAGAGCGTTGGCTCCTGGTCCCGGTGATGGATTTCCTGTTTTTGGTCTTATTCTTATGTAGAGATTCTTGATTTTTTCTTCTCTCATTTTTTCGCTTATTCTTTTAGAAATATACATTGCGATTGTAGGATTGGCTTTTAGTCGATCGTGTTTTGTAACCATTCCTCCAGAAACTCTGATGATTGTTTTTCCGGACATGTCTGTCACGTGAGCAATCGTGTTGTTGTAAGAAGTAAATACGTGCACCACTGCCTCGATTTGCCTTTCTTTTTTCTGTTCTTGTGCTTTTTGTTCATCTGCCATAAACATTATTGTGCAGCTGCTTCAGCTTCTTGTTTATTTTCTTCTTGGCTGCTTTCTTGATATTGCGGTTTTTTCTGTTTTCTGCTTGCCTTGATTCCGATCTTGTCTTCAAGTTCTACCGGAACAATGAAAGATGGTTTGTCAACGACTCTTCCATCAACATAAACCCTTCTATGTGAAATCATTTGTCTTGCAGATCTGATAGTTGGAGCAAGGCCTTTCTTAGCTACAATGGTTTGAAGCCTTCTCTCTAAATAGTCTTTTGCTTCCAATGCCAAAACATCACCAATAGCATTAGCTTCCAAACCAATTTTCTTTAACTGATCGAAAAGTTTTTGCTGTTCTTCTTCAGACTCTTTAATCAGGCTTTTTGCCTTCTCTCTCATAGCTTTTACTTTAGCTTCAGCTTTCCAAATTTCCCGCTTGTTTTTTAGACCAAAATCTCTCTTTATTTTTAGTTCGGAGTCAATCCTTGCCTTATCAAACGGTCTCTTCGGTTTCAGGTATGTCTTATGTTTCTTTAGCATTTTCTATTACTTTCCTTTTTTCTTTATTCCTACACCTTTAGCTTTGTTCTTCCTAAAGTTTGCTTTAGTCATCTGGCCTCTGGCAGGTAACTTTGCAATATGCCTGCTTCCTTTATAAGACTTTATTTTCTTCATTCTCTTGATATCGAACTCTTTTCTTAGGTTCAAGTCAGAACCTGTAAGATGTTTGTCTTGTCCGTCTTCAAGGTCTTTTCTTCTGTTTTTTAAGAATTCCGGAATTTCTGGTTTTTGGAAAAAAGATTCTACTTTTTGAATTTGATCATCACTTAGTTCGCCGAGTTTTTGTTTTTTATCGATTCCAAGTTTGAAGCAAGTTGCATTAGCAACACTCCATGAAATGCCGTTAGCCTTTGTAAGTCCCGCAAGTGTCGTTAATTCTCCATCTATGTCTTTTTGTAAAATCCTTACTACTCTTTGTTGTCGGTTTTCTTCAGCCATTTTTAGTTGTTAACGAAGAGATTGTGTCTCTCCATTTGCGTTAGTTCTTGAATTATCCTTTTTTGAACTGCTTTCTTTGGGTCGGGGAGGTTTGGTACCCTTTTCTTTAAGTCATCGAAAGACTCAAATTCGCTTTCCTCTCTTTGCTTGAGGATTTCTTGCATATGTTTCTTCCCTAGACCCGGAAGCATTTCAATCTGGTGGACTCTCTTGTTTATTGCTTCGGCTTTATTGAAAAAATCCACAAATCGTTTTTCGTCTTTTTCGATTGCTTGTTTTATAAATTCTTCGAGTTGATCTTTAGCAGCATCAGTTAGTTTTTCTCTCTTTAACCGGCCTAATATATACCCGATCTTTTCTCTCTTGCCGGTCCCAATATAAACTTCTTCACCCGGTTCCAAGTTGGCCTCTCTCCTCGGAACTAGCTCAAGTAATGTAAAGCTTTGTTTGCCTACAGCTTGGGCTACAGGCAACATTTTGTTCTCCAAAGGATAACCGTTTGGCAAATACTCTAGTATTATTGCATATTCTTCTTTCGACATTTTCTAAATTATTCCTTGTATTGTTTAACGACTTCGATAACCTGCTTTTTTTCATCTTCTTCCAAGCTCGTATCAGTAAAGATTTTGTTTATCTCTTCTATTTCTGTAGGGAGAATGTCAATTACTTTTGCAATATGGTGCTCGCTCATCTTAATCATATCAAGTTCTTCCAATTTGCTCCTCAGCTCTTTTGCTTTTTCGGTCTCTAGTTTTGCAAATTTTTTAACAAAACCCTTCATTTCTTCATTCCCTTCTTCTTGAAGGTATTCTTTTGCCTCCGATAAGCTTAGCGGTTTGTTACTGATTGCCATTTTAGTTCCTTTGTATCTTTTTTAGATGGACAGGTTCGATTATAAATCTTTTTTCTTTATCCACATCATTTATTTTTACCATGAATGCCTTGCCTTTCTTCTTTTCTATTACGCCTGTTTGTCCTTGAATTCTTTTTGGGAATCTTGGTTGCATAGCCGGCTCTCTAACAACGGCCACTAAATCGCCTTCATCCAGGTTTTGAAAGGCTCTACTGAATTGTAACTTCCCTCGTGTTCGTATGTTTTTTCTTCTAGCCATAGTACAACATAAAAACACCGGGTTTAAAAAACTTCTTCTAGTATCCAGAATTAGGGTCTTCTGCTGGATTTTGGTGCGTTAGGTCGCCTTTTTCTCTCGCATCTTCCATTTGCCCGACGATAGCCTCGAACATTTTCTTACCGAAAGCGTTAATGCCACACCTTCTACAAAAGTCGATTACGTCATTGTCGGACAATTCTACACCACAATATAGACATTTTTTTGCCATCTCTTTTTACCATTGGAATTAACGGCCGCTCTTTTTTAAACATTTGTGCTCATTAAAAGATGATTTAATAAAAAAAGAAAGAAAAAAGGAATCATTTAATTTGGATTTCTCTTTTGCCATCGTCTTTGGCTTTCTTAGGTAGCTTCACCGTCAATATTCCGTTCTCATATGAGGCATCTATATTGTCAAGATCTGCATTTTCCGGAACGTCCAAGGTTTGGTAAAATCCGGAATAACTCCTTGTATATTTGTATTTGTCTTCGCTCCCTTCAGATTCGCTCTCTTCCTTTTTTTCGGCTTTAACCTCTATGCCATTTTCTGTCGTTCTAAGATCTATGTCTTCTTTGTTAATTCCAGGAATTTCTATCTCGACAACATATTCGTTCTCGTTTTCTTTGAACTCAGAAAACGCCTCCCTGTAACCCTGGGGCATGTCTACTAAGTCACCTCCTTCTCCAAAGAAGCTACCCATTAAGTCGTCAAGCCTTCTTTGCATTTTAGCAATTTCCCTTCTAACCGGACTTTCCCTAACCATTTTTCTTTCGAAAGCCTCCTTTCAATTCCCTTCAAGGTTTAGCTTTTTCCAATTCTCATGTGCCCCAAATTATATAAATTTTTTGTTCAGTAAAAACCATTTTTATTTAAAAAGGAAGGTTTTTTATAAAAATTTTTCTTATATGTTAAAGATGAAAAGAAAGGTTTCAATAAGAGACGTCGAAAAACCAAATGACAAAAGCCATGAAGAGGGCTTGAAATGGATTTGCGATAGTCTTAGCTTGGTCTCTGGCAGAGATGTTGAAGACAGTTCTTTCAAAATAATGTCCGAACTTCTAAATAAGTTTTCAGAAAATAATATGGTTTCCACAGAAGATCTTTCGGATTCTCTGGGAATGGATTCGCCGAGGATCAATCATCACTTAAGAAGGCTAATGGAGTCGGGAATTGTAAACCGTGAAAAAAGAAAAGTTGTTTTAAGAGGTCGAAGCCTTACAGACTCCATAAAAGAAATGAAACGAGACTCAGACAAGCTTTTTGAAAAATTGATGGACGTTTCTAAACGAGTTGACAGGGAATTTGGTTTGGAGTAAGTATCAAAAGCTTTAAAAAGTGTTTTAGGATTTTTGTTATATGATTATCCCTATAAGATGTTTTAGTTGCGGAAAGCCAATCGGTCACCTTTGGGAAGAGTTTAAGCAAAGGGTCGAAGAAGGCGAAAAGCAGCAAAAAGTTCTAGACGAATTAGGCTTAGAAAGAATGTGCTGCAGATCAATGTTCTTAGGCCAAGTAGATACTCTTGAATTAGTTTCTGAATACAAAAAGTCTTAAATCTAGTTTTTCTATAATTCTGGCATGAAAAAAATAGGCGCCGGGCTACAGTTTAATGTATACGATTTGGGAAATGGGAGAGTTATGAAAACACCTAGAAGCACATTCCAGATGTATCTGACTAATTTTTTGTGGGAACCCCACCTCATCTTTGCTCCTGGAGTTTTGAAAAAACGGGTACAAAAGGCTAAGGAAGATAGA
This sequence comes from Candidatus Pacearchaeota archaeon, assembly GCA_042218235.1. GTDB lineage: Archaea > Nanobdellota > Nanobdellia > Pacearchaeales > GW2011-AR1 > JBDGRI01. The sequence goes on along the minus strand of JBDGRI010000007.1, from coordinate 13,270 downwards.
AGGTTCGCTTTAAAATATTTCAGGGAGAAAGAAGAAAGAGGTAAATTAGGGAATCTCTGTATAAAAAACGGTGTTGCTTTTCAGGACAAGTTAAACACTGTAAGAAATGTTTTAAGGAGAAATCCTGAAAGCTATAGGAAAGTAGTAGATAAATACTTAGAATTGGTTTTTAGTTGTTGGCGACTCGGTTTTTCAGATAAGATATATAATTTTACAGTAAATTGCGGGTTTGATTCAAAAGGAAATATTTTGTTGATGGATTTTGGCGAAATAACAACAGAAAAAGAAAACGTCGAAGATTCAATAAAGAACAAAAGATGGGCGAAATCTGACTGCTATAGGAAAAGACTGGGCAGGAAAGCTAAGAAATATTATTTTAGAAAAATGAGCAAATATCTTACTAAAGAAAATTTGGATAAGTATTGGAGAGCAAAATGAAAAAAGTAATTCTGACATTTGATGACGGACCTTCAGAAAGGTTTACGGAACTTTTAGACTATCTGGAAAATAATGGACATAAGGCAATATTTTTCTGTAAAGGGAAAAATCTGGAAGGGAAAATCTCAAGAAAGAACGCCATAAATGCAATAAAAAAAGGCCATTTAGTCGAGAACCATTCTTATTCTCATCCGAATTTTAACTCAATTTCTTACAGGAGAGGTAAAGAAGAGATCCTTAAAACCGACAGGATTATCGAAGAGATATACAATGAGGCAGGAGTCAAAAGGAATAAAAAGCTTTTTCGTTTTCCCTATTTTTGCAAAGGAGTTTTTAACTTTTTTAACTACCAGAAACTTTTGAAAGAAAACGGCTACAATGATCCTTATTTTGGTAGAAGGTTCTTTGACAAGCCTGTTGCAGTAACAGGTACATATCATTTTCTCCACTCTATGGTTTTAGGGAAGTATGATGTATATTGCGATATAGACCCAAAGGATTGGGACACAAAAATTAGTTTTTCAATTGTCAAAAAAACTCTCGACAATGCAAAAGACGGGGATGTAATTACTTTGCATGATCACAGAGAAAATTTAGAAAGAGACAAACAAATTTGTGATTATCTGTCTTCGAAAGGATTCATCCTTTCTTATTGATCTGCCATCTAGCAACATAGCCACAGTTTCCACATTCAACAATTTTTCTGCCGTTTTTTATTCTGATTTTTTCATTGCCTTGGTAGGGCATTAGACATTTTTTGCAGAAGAGCTTTCTTTTTTCTCCCAGTCGAATTTTTTTGTTTGCAGCAATTTTCTTTATTTTTTTGACTTCCCGGGCAGATTTGTTTTTTATGTTTTTAAAGAAGTCTTCAACTTGTCTTTCTGCTTCTTTTTTCGAAATTTTTAGGTTCATATAGAAACTAGGCAATTAGGTTTTATAAAAATATCAAAAAATCGGGTGAGACAGCTTGATGGTTTTGCGGCTTGTAGGCCACTACTGCCATCAACGTAGGAAGCTTAACTTCTGTGTTCGGAAAGGGAACAGGTGTTGCCAACCTACTATGGCCGTCTCGTGAAAAACAAGAAGAAATTGATTTATAAAGTTTTTTATAGTGGGTTTTTTACGCTGAAAAGCAAGCCAATATGGTGTTTTGTGGAACAGGGTTTACAACCAAATTCATAAAAAAGACGATCTTTTTTTGGAGGCGGGAAGGCGGTCAGAAAAAGGACGATCGTAGGGAAAAATGCTTTTTTCCATCGAAAACAATGTTTTTCCATGGTGCGGGTGTGCCGGAGCGGTCAAACGGGCAGCGTTGAGGGCGCTGTGGCTTAGTGCCTGCGAGGGTTCGAATCCTTCCACCCGCATTTTCGTCTATCCCGCCTTTCTACCTGTGTAGACCAGAGGTTTAGAGCAAAATTTAAGTAGGCCATCCCATTACTATTAGTATGAGATATTTAATTTCTCGTGAATCTAAAAAGTATTTGTTCGAAAAACTGAAAAAGGTTTATTCTGCCAACTCATTAAAGTCATTAGCAAATTCCGTAGGATATTCTAAGAAAACTCTTCAGGACTGGTTTTACAACGAAAATCGCTATGTTCCGGGAGAGATTTTGTCAGAGGTTCTAGACGACAAAATAAGGATTTTGAAGAAAGTTCCAGAGAATTGGGGAAAATCATTGGGAGGAAAGAGGGCATACTCGAAAGTTTTAGAAAAATACGGGGAGAAGGAAATGAAAAAAAGAAGGTCAAACGGAGGCAAGGTCTCTTCAAGGAACCAATTCGGAGAAGATCTAAATATAGGAGATAATTTTTTTCTCGAGCTTTATGGAGTTTTGCTAGGCGATGGCTGGCTAGGTAAGTACCAACATAAAAACAAAGTAGCAAGCATTATTGGGATAAGTGGGCATTATCACGAAGACAGGGAATATTTTAAATATTTGATTTCGAAGATTAAAGAAGTTTTTGGAAGAATCCCTTATTTAAAGAATAAGGAGAGATACAATGCAATAGAATTGCATTTCTCTCATAAACACCTGTTTGATTATTTGTCGAATGATCTGCATTTTCCTGTGGGGAGAAAAACCGATCTAAAGATTCATGAAAAAATATATTACAAAGCATTTACTTCTTTAAAGCATGTGTTGAGAGGGATTTTTGATACCGACGGATCTTTTTACCTTGATAAAACTCCCGCTGGAAATCCTTATCCTTGTATTTCAATACAAATGAAATCGCCCAATTTAGTAGGCCAAATCTACAAAATTCTTGTTCAAAACAATTTTAAACCTGTTTTAAGAAAGGAAAGGTGCATGGTCACTCTAAAAGGCTCAAAGCAAATAACTAAGTGGTCTAAAGAGATAGGCTCATCTAATTCGAAACACTTCACGAAGATGAGAGATTATGCCCGAGTAGCTCAGCTGGACAGAGCACAAGATTCCTAATCTTGGTGTCGCAGGTTCGAGTCCTGCCTCGGGCGTTTTTTACACTTCGCTTCAAGAGGATTTAAAAAGAATGCCTTATTTACTTAAATGTCAGAAGATTGAATTTTTCGAACTGTTTCTGATAAAAATAAATAGTACAGGAGGATCATAATGAAAGGAAAAGTAAAGTTTTTTAATGAGACTAAAAGGTTTGGTTTTATAACACCGGAAGACGGTAAAGACGTTTTTGTACATGAATCGGCTTTAGAAGAAGGCACCGAGCTACAAGAAGGCGACCAAGTAACCTTTGACAAGGAAGAAGGTGAAAAAGGACCAAAAGCAGTTAACGTTAAGAAAGAGCAATCAGAAGATTCTGAATAGTTTTAGTTAACATTTAAATATGTTCTATTTTTATTTTTTTTATGGCAGAACAACAAACAAGTTCCAAACAAATAACCCGGAAAACCCTGATTTCAGATATTCTTGTAGAGCACGAAGACAAGTCTGATTTGCTTGCAGAAATATTGCTCGATTTTGGAATTCATTGTTTTGCTTGCGGAGCAGCGGTTTACGAGAACCTAGAGCAAGGAGTTTTGGGTCACGGTTATTCTGAGGAAGACTTGCAAAGACTTCTAAGGGACTTAAACAGGGCTGTCGGAGAAGATATCCCGGAAGATGCTCATAAAACCTCCGAACTATCCACCCTAAAAAACTTTGACATAAAGTTCACCGAAGGAGCTTTGGAAAAAATTAAGCAAGCAATGGAACAAAGCAATAGAGAGCATCCTATTTTAAGAGTCTCTGCTTTAGGTGACGGTTGTTGCGGTCTAAAGTACCATATGGAATTTTTAGATTCTCCAGGAAAATCAGATGTCTCCTTCAAGAAAGACAATATTGACGTCTGCATCGACAAAGAAAGCATGGAAGACCTTAACGGTGCCGAAGTAGATTACGTAGAAAAAGAAAACGATTCAGGATTCAAATTCAAAAATCCTAATGAAGGTTCTTGTGGTTGTAGCCATTAATTTAATTTTTTGAACAGAGATCGCAATTCTTTGGCACACTAGGATCGTACTTTTTGTGTAAATCACACATGCTTTTGCTTCCTCTTAAGGCCACGCATACCTTATATAACTCTTGATTCGCTTCTTCTGGATTTTCGGCAATATTTTTTGCAGATTTTTTTATTTCAGAAAGCTCTTTTTTATTAAATTCTAGGTCGTTGCCTCTTTTTGATTTAAGGTATTGAGAAACAGCACCCTCAGAAATTTTCATTGTTTTTGAAACTTCTTTTTGGCTAAATCCGTATTTCTCAACGAGAATTCTAGAAATCTCTTTCCTTAGAGAAGGAATAAGATACCATACTTCGATCTCTTGAGGCATAACTTTCATATGTAATTCAATATCGTTAATTATTTAAGTTTTCTTTAAGCAGTTTTGGCATGGCAAGAAGAAAAAAATTTAGAAGATTTAACTCAAGAATAAAAAATATCTATCAGTTAGATAAGGACACAAAGCACATTGACTTAGAAAAACCGGAGGATTTTGATTTTTCTCCTGGACAATTTATCTCCTTAATCTTCAAAAAATACGGAGAGGAAATAAGAAGGTCTTATTCCATAGCCTCTAAACCCGAAGAGACTGTTTTGGGTTTATGCATAAAAATAATTCCGGAAGGAGTTTTAACCCCTCTTTTGGATAAACTTAAAGAGGGGGACGAGATAGAAGCAGTGGGTCCAATGGGGCCTTTCAAGATTAGGCCTGATTCACTTAATAAGGATATAGTTTTTGTGTCTGCAGGTACCGGAATTGGGCCATTTCGTTCTATGATAAAATATTTACTTAATCAAGGGTGCAAGAACAAAATTTTGCTTTTGGCAGGCTATAGAAAAGAAGAGAGCTCATATTATGATTCAGAATTTAGGCAGTTGGAGGCAGAATACGAAAACTTCGATTACGAGAAAATATTGAGCAGCTCTGAAGGCTATGTCCAGGAATTAGTAAAAAAGAATATACAGTATAGAACAGACTACTATATATGTGGACTCAATAAGATGGTAGGCTCTGTAAGAAACATTTTAAGTGAAAACGATATTCCAGAAGAAAATGTATTTTTTGAGAGATACGATTAACCAACAAACTTTAAAAAGACAAAGACTTCACTATTGTTAAGAAAAAATGGCAGAACAAGAAGAATCCTTAAACGTCATTGAAGGCAACTCTACTTCAAGTGGCCAAATAGAAATAGATCGAGAGCCTTACGACCACTATAATCAGGAAAGGCTTAGCTATCGTGCTCAACCCGGAGTTAGTGAAGAGCTTGTTAGAAGAATTTCTGCCGATAAGGGTGAGCCGGAATGGATGTTGAACAAAAGGCTAGAAGGCCTAAGAACCTTCGAACAACTAAAAATGCCCGATTGGGGCCCCGATCTTTCGGATTTGGATTTAGATAGTATTTATTTTTACATGAGGCCAGATGCACAAAAAAATGCTAGGAGTTGGGAAGATGTCCCAGAAGATATTAGGAATACTTACGAGAAACTAGGAATTCCTGAGGCAGAAAGGTCTGCTTTAGGAGGAGTTGGTGCCCAATACGAAAGCGAAGTGGTTTACCACAACTTAAGGCAAGACCTAGAAGAAAAAGGAGTGGTTTTTCTGGACATGGACGAAGCATTAAAACAATATCCCGAATTTGTAAAAAAATACTTCATGACAAGTTGCGTACCAACAGACTTGCACAAGTTCTCGGCCCTGCATGCAGCAGTTTGGTCCGGAGGAACTTTCATTTATGTTCCAAAAAATGTGACCGTGGATGTTCCGTTACAAGCCTATTTCCGAATGAATGCTAAGAAAGGCGGCCAATTTGAACACACCTTGATAGTTGCCGATGAAGGTGCCGATGTCCATTATATAGAAGGTTGCTCTGCCCCTCAATACACAAATAACTCTTTACATGCAGGTTGTGTAGAACTACATGTAATGAAAGACGCCCGAATAAGGTACACGAGCATTGAGAACTGGTCAAAAAACACTTACAACTTAAACACAAAACGAGCAGTCGTTTATGAAGGAGGCCATTCTGAATGGGTCAACGGCAATCTGGGAAGTAAAGTAACGATGCTTTATCCTTCCTCAATTTTGATTGGTGACAACTCAAGAGCCGACTACATGGGAATAGCATTCGGTAATGAAGGTCAAAACCAAGATACTGGATGTAAAATAGTACATATAGGCAAAAACACGTCCTCAAACATAGAATCAAAATCAATAAGCAAAAACAGTGGAATAACCTCTTACCGAGGTCTACTAAGCATTAAACCTTCTGCTGAAAATGCCTCTTCAAATGTCGAATGCGATGCCCTAATGACCGACAACGAATCTGCGTCTAACACTTATCCTTACATGGACATTCAAAATAATTCGGCCGATATAGCTCATGAAGCTACTGTAGGAAAAATAAATGACGAAGAAATCTTTTACTTAATGTCGAGAGGTCTTTCAGAAGACCAGGCAAAGAAAACTATTGTTTCAGGGTTTTTGGAGCCAGTAGTTAAGGAACTTCCACTAGAATACGCTGTAGAACTTAATAGGCTTATAGAACTTGAGATGGAAGGTTCGTTAGGCTAAGTTCCGAACAAAATGGTCCCCTCAAAATGATTCGAAATACATTTTGGCATTACTATTTCAAATAAATAAAAAAGCAACAAAAATGACTAACGAACAACTATTCGAGGATTTCAAAAGAAGAGCTTTTGTCCAGTATGAAAACCAAGAAAGCCCAAGTTTTCGTCACGGTTTAAACATAGTCGTAAAACCCAAGAATTTAGATCTCGACTCTTTAAGGCCTACAGAAGAAAATCAGAGCAGAAAGATAGATATTTCAGAAGAAGACAAAGACAAGGTAGAGATCATAAGATCCCCAAAAGAACTTAATAACTACAATATCAATGACGAGCTTCAAAGGTTTCTTGAAGACTTTTGGTCCAATCCTCAAAAAGAGGAACAAACAGAGCTTTCAGAAACATCTCATAAGAAAAACTTGGCCTTAGATGAAAAACAAGATAAAGTAGACAGCTTCAATCTCTTGGTAACCAATGATTTTTATCTTATCAGGATAAAAAAAGGGGAAGTTTTAGAAAACCCGCTCAAAATTAACCATTATCCATGGAAAAATACTGCTTCATTAGTTCTCATTTTGGCCGACGAAGATTCAAAGTCCAAAATAATTCTTAATAAAACTTCTCAGGACAAGGATTCTGAAAAAGAGTCAATGTTTTTTGGACAGGAGGTCCGAGTGATAACAGAATCAAACAGTTCTTTGGAATTAGTAGGTTTACAGAATCTTTCTCGCGGTTTTATGAATTTTGAAAATAAGAAATCCTGCATCAACAAAGGATCTTACATGAGATGGGCAGATTTTTCTTTAGGCTCTTCATATGAAAGAAAGAAAATTTTCTCTGTTTTGAATGGTCAAGGTGCAGAGTCTGAAACTCGTGCTTTACTTCTTTCAAGAGATAAGCAAAAATTTGATATTTACACCTCCTCAGAACATCTAAACAAAGAAACCAAGTCTGATATAAAGACCAAGGGAACGGTAGATGATAGGTCAAAAGCATTAAGTCGCGGACTTGTCGGAATAGGAAAGAAAGCATTTGCTTCAGAAGGCTATGAGAAACAAGACTTCTTAGTTTTGAATAAGAAGGGAGAAGCTGATGCAGTTCCCAACCTCGAAATAAACAACCATGATGTACAATGCAGCCACGGTTCAACTATTGGACAATTAGACAGAGAAAAAGTCTTTTACCTCATGAGCAAAGGTTTTTCCAGAGAACAAGCCAAGATCGAAATAGTTAAAGGCTATTTCAACCCTTTCTTAAATTCTTTAGATGAAACTGGAGATGAGATTCGAAACGAAATTGAAAGCGCTTTAATAGAAAGACAGGACGAGGAGGTAAAGAATGTTCAATAGCCAAGAATTAAAAAAAGATTTCCCAATATTTGAAAACCGTGAAGGCTTGGTTTATTTAGACAATGCTGCAACAACCCAAAAGCCAAAACAAGTTATTGGTTCAACTTCAGAATATTGTAAAACAAAAAATGCCAACACACATAGAGGAATTTATGACCTAAGTGAGGAGGCGACAGAAGAACACGAAAATTCAAGAAAAAAAGTAGCAGACTTCATAAATGCCCATCCTGAAGAGGTTGTTTTTACTAGGAATGCCACAGAATCATTAAATCTACTCTCAAGTACACTAAAGGATTTAATTCCCGAAGACAAAGACGAAGTTGTCTTAACAGAGATGGAACATCACTCAAATTTGATTCCTTGGCAGCAATTCGCAAAAGCCAACAATTTCAAATTAAAGTTCATTACTGTCAAAGAAGATTTTACTTTAGACTACGAAAAAGCTGAAGAATTAATCAATGAAAAAACTGCTATTGTGGCATTTACGCATGTTTCGAATGTTTTGGGCACCATTAACGATGCCGAAAAACTCGTAAGTCTTGCAAGGTCTTCAGGCGCCTTTTCAATCGTTGATGCCTGCCAAAGCGCACCTCATATGAAAGTCGACGTTAAAAAACTCGACTGTGATTTTATGGCAATCTCAGGACATAAAATGCTTGGGCCTACAGGAGCAGGAATAGTCTATGGAAAATACGAAAATCTCGAAAAAATGAATCCCTTTCTATACGGAGGGGGAATGATATCATCTGTTTCTTATGAAAATTCCGAATTTACAGATCCTCCGCATAAATTCGAAGCAGGAACTCAAAACGTTGCTGAGTCGGTAGGCTTGGCAAATGCAATAGACTACTTACAATATCTTGGTATGAACGAAATTCAAAACAAAGATAAAGAACTGACTAAATACGCAATCGAAAAACTAAACGAAATGGAAGGCATTAAAATCTATAATCCTGGCATAGAGAATTCTTCGGGAATTGTTTCTTTCAATCTCGAAGGAGTTCACGGTCACGATGTTGCAGAAATACTTAACGAAGAAAATGTCGCAATTCGAGCCGGTCATCATTGTTGTATGCCATTAATGAAAAAGTTTGGTGTTTCAGGTGTTTGTAGAGCAAGCTTTTATGTTTATAACACAAAAGAAGACGTAGATAAATTACTCGGGGCCTTAAAGAAAGTTAAGGAAGTTTTTGGAAAATGAGTTCGGAAATGTACAAACAACAAATTTTAGAGCTTTACAGGGAACCGGAAAACAAAGGGCATTTAAACAATCATACTCATGAAAACTTCAGAAACAATCCTCTTTGTGGAGATGAAATCAAAATGGAGATTTTAACAAAAGACAACAAAATCGAAGACATAAAATTTTCGGGAGAAGGCTGTGCAATATCGACTGCGACAGCATCATTAATAACAGATAAAGTAAAAGGCCTCTCAATAGAAGAAACAAAAAGTTTAACAAAGGAGGATATTTTAGATTTGCTCGGTATAGAGGTTAGCGAAACACGCCTAAAGTGTGCCCTACTGCCATTAGAAACAATAAAAGGAGCTTTTGAAAATGCTTGAAATAAAAGATTTACATGTAGCAATAGACGGAACGGAAATTTTGAAGGGAGTTAATCTTAGATTGGAGAAAGGCAAGATTCATGCTTTGATGGGTCCCAACGGTTCTGGAAAATCGACTTTAGCAAATGCCATCATGGGCCACCCAAGTTACGAAATTACAAAAGGCCAAATTTTATTCAACGGCGAAGACATAACAGAACTTGAAGCAGATGAAAGAGCTAAAAGGGGACTTTTCTTAAGCTTCCAATACCCTAAAGAAATTGAAGGAGTAACAATCTCAAACTTTCTAAAAAACGCCTTAAATAACTTAAGAGAAGAAAAAATTTCGGTTTTAGACTACAAGAAATTACTTAACGAAAAACTCGAACTTTTGGACATGAAACAAGATTTCGCAGAACGTTACCTTAATTCGGGATTTTCAGGCGGAGAAAAAAAGAAGTCAGAAATTTTGCAATTAGCTGTAATGAATCCTGCTTGTGCAATCTTAGACGAAACAGACTCCGGGTTAGATATAGATGCCTTGAAAACAGTCGCTCACGGAGTTAACAAAATAGCAGATGAAAACAAGGAATTCCTCATAATCACACACTATAAGAGAATTTTAGAACACGTAAAACCCGACAAAATTTCAATTATGATTGATGGAAAAATTGCCACAGAAGGCGGTCCTGAATTAGCCGACCAACTAGAAGAACAAGGCTATAAATGGATAGAGCAGGAATGATTTTTCTTATTGTTCAAGGATTACTGAGCTTTAAATAGTTTGGAAACCTTATTCTTTGATGCCTTTCAAAGAACCTGAAAAGAGAGAGCTTATTGGAGAAAATGGTTTCGAAAAAATCGAAAATCTGAGGTTGGACACGTTCGAAAAAGAAAAACCTAACTGAGGAGAAAGTTGTTTCAATACAAAAATTGGCCTCTGCCGAAGGTGTGGAGAAGAACATCCTGCCACAATAGACTTCCATCACTTTAGGGAAACAAAGTAAGCTCAATTTCACTAATGACAACTAATGGGCATTCTTTCGAGAAGATCAAAGAAGAGCTTAATAAGTGCGTGCCTCTGTACGCAAATTGCCACAGGAAAATGCATCACAAAGAAACCCCCAAAAATATTTAAAACAAGTATTGGTCAATAATACATATTATGCGTGGGTAGTTCAGCGGAAGAATCTCGGCCTTCCACGCCAGTGTTAGGCGAAGAGAGCCGATGACCCGGGTTCGAATCCCGGCCCGCGCACTTTCGCTCCCACTTAAAAATTTCTCAAAATATTTAGCTGCTCTTAGAAGAAGAAAGACCGAAATAAGGAAACATAATTTCCATAAACAGAAGGTTTAACAGCCAAATTCATGAAAAGGAGGGCCGTATCGGAAAAGGTTTTTCCATCCTTTCCATAGAAGGCAATATATTTAAAAGACTACTAAATTCTCTATTTTTATGGCAGATGGAGAGCAAAACGGAAAAAGTTGGCACGATAAGCACTATAAGAAGTTATTGGTGGTTCCTGCAATTCTTTTAATCTTATCAGTGATTTACATGGGAGTGTTCTATTCCCAAACAGGCGACTTCATGAGAAAAGACATTTCTTTAACGGGAGGAACATCGGTAACAATAAATAAGCCTATAGATGCAGACGAGTTAAGAAACTCTTTAGAAAGTCAACTTCCTGATTTATCTACAAGAGAAATTTCCGATATTTCAACAAACCGACAGAAGGCGATTGTGGTGGAAACAACTGCTGATGCAGAAACTGCAAGGAATGCCCTGGAGAGCCATCTTGGCTACGAACTTACGGACGAAAACAGTAGCTTTAGTTTTACTAGCGCAAGCTTGAGCCAAGATTTCTACAAACAGCTCTTGATTGCCATCTTGGTAGCTTTTGTTTTCATGGGCATTGTGGTTTTCATTCTTTTCAGAACAACAGTTCCTTCAATGGCGGTTATAATCTCTGCTTTCGCAGATATATTCATGACTTTGGCCCTAGTAAATTTGCTCGGGATAAAAATGTCTACAGCTGGAATTGTAGCATTCTTGCTTTTAATTGGTTATTCGGTGGATACTGATATAATGTTAACAAACAGGACTCTAAGCCGAAGAGACGACACATTCAATAACAGAATGAAAGGCGCAGTAAAGACAGGCTTAACAATGACCTTGACCTCGCTTTTGGCTTTCGGTGTTGCTTTGTACATCGTAAGCTCTTTCTCAGAAGTTTTAACAAAAATTTTAACGATTCTTGTAATTGGTTTAGGATTTGACTTAATAAATACTTGGATCACAAACGTTTCAATACTTAAATGGTATGCGGAAAAGAAAGGAATGAATTAAAATGGCTAAAAAAATGACTGTGAGGATTTGGATTTTGGTGATTGCTGTAGCCTTATCTCTAATAGGGATTTTTGGAATCCCTCCTAAATTCATAGACGATGGAGCACTAGTTACAAGCGTAACTTCAAACACTACGGCTTTTGAACAAGGTCTTAGAAAAGGCCAAATAATTACTTCTGTCGATGGCAAAAATGTAGAATCTGCAGAAGATTATATCAAAGCAATTCAAAATAAGTTTCCTGTAAATGAGAATGTTGAAACTACAATCAAAACACAAAACTCAGAATTCATTTTATTTTCGGACCATGCACCAAACATAACTGTTGCTAAAGTCCTTAATACAAATTTGCAAACTGGCCTAGACATCTCTGGGGGTGCAAGGGCATTAGTTAAACCAAAGAGTGCCAATATAACATCCAAAGAAATGCAAGATCTTATAGAGGTAACCAGGAATCGGTTTAATGTTTACGGAATTTCCGATGTTGATGTAAGTGCAGTAACCGACCTTTCAGGAAACAAATTCATGCTTGTTAAAGTTGCCGGAGCTACACCCGAAGACATGAGAGAACTAGTAAGCCAACAAGGAAAGTTTAGGGCGAAAATTGGCAACAAAACAGTTTTCACGGGTAATGATGAAGACATTTCTTCAATATCCCAAGGAGGAAGAAACACTGGCATACAAAGATGTCAAACGACTCAGCAAGGAGGCCAGTACTTCTGTAATTTTGCATTTACAATCTACTTAACAAACGAAGCAGCCCAGAGGCATGCAGACATAACTTCAAACCTTTCACTTAATGGAACAAATTCCCAATATTTAGAGAAGCCTTTAAATCTTTACGTCGATGGTCAGTTAGTAAATTCTTTGCAAATTGGGGCTGACTTAAAAGGTCAAGTAACAACACAAATTTCAATTTCGGGCTCTGGTACAGGACAAACAAGGAACGAAGCATACCAAAATGCATTAAGCGAGATGAAAGAACTTCAAACGATTTTGAAGACTGGAAGTCTTCCTTACAAGTTAGAGATAGTTAGGCTTGATAGCGTTTCTCCGTTGCTAGGAAACAACTTCATTAAAGCAATCTTTTTAGCCGGTTTGGCGGCCTTAGTACTTGTAGCTTTGGTGGTATTGACTAGGTATAGGAAAGTTAAACCAGCTTTGGCACTTTTAGCAACGAGTCTTTCGGAGATCGTTATCATTTTAGGGATTGCTTCACTGATTAATTGGAATCTTGATTTACCAAGCATTGCAGGAATTTTGGCAACTATAGGTACAGGAATAGACCAACAAATAATTGTTTTAGACGAGTCCAGACAAAAAACTTCTTCCAGTGTCGGACAAAAGATGAAGAGAGCTTTAGGGATAATTATCGGAGCCTACTTTACAGCGCTAGTGGCAATGGTGCCTCTTATTTGGGCAGGAGCCGGCTTGCTTAAAGGATTTGCCATAACAACCATAATCGGAATTACAGCAGGAGTCCTAATAACAAGGCCGGCATTCGTAGATATAATAAAAAACATCGAGTCAAAATGACTCCTAAATGGCATTTT
>JBDGRI010000006.1:21555-22558 GCA_042218235.1 Candidatus Pacearchaeota archaeon | reverse complement strand
CAATCATTCCTAAGAAAGTTCCTATTGTTATGAAAGGCATTGCGGGGTAGAATTTTTTAGGTTGTGATTGTGTGAATAGCCATGCTAGACCTCCTAGAGCTCCTAGAGAAGTGAAAATTGCCGGACCAATTCCAGCAACCTTTCCTATTACTCCTGCTGCAATTATTGGGAAGACTACGTCTCCGCCTCCTAAAGCCGCTACGTTAACTTTCATTTCTTTTGTCTTTTTGTTTTCAAGGTGTTTTTGTTTTTTCAATTGTTTTAGTTTTTGTCTTTGATTTTTTGAAAGGTAAGGAACAAAGAATCCAGAGAAAACTTTTAGTGTGTTTACGTGATAGTGTGCCATTTTTTGCATAATTTGGGATTTCCAGACTGCCCACATGTCATAGAAGGAAATTAATAGCAATAGGCCTACAGCAGTGTAAATGTTCAGAATTGGAACAAAGACGGCTGCAATTCCCGGATAGATGAAAAGTTCTGTTAGGTTATGGACGAACATGTTTCTTTGGAAAATTTTGATTAGGGCTAAGGGGAATCCTATGGCCAGAGCTGCTAAAGCTGCATTTTTTATTCCCGGGAGTAAAGTGTTTATTGCCAGTGATAAGGCCAAAGTTACAACAAGCAGGAACCAAAGCCTGAGTATTACTTCAATCCTGAATTTCATTAATAAGAATAAAACTGCAACTGCAATCAAGAAAGCTATGATTAGCGAGGGAAAAATAGAGTAGTATTCCTTTTCTTCCTGGATTTTTGGAGGCTCCATTCCGTAAGGAAGTTCGTTATCGGGAGAATTATAATAATTAACAACATAAAGCCCTATGAATTGTGTAACTAAGAACATTACCAGCAATACAGCAACTACTTTTGGTTTGTGCTTCATTCTATGGAAAAAGCCTTTTTCCCTAAGATCGTCCTTTTTCTGGCCGCCACTCCACCACCAAAGCATTAGGGTTTGGCTTATAACTTACCTCATTTTATATCGAGAATTATCTTTTGAGGTTTT
>JBDGRI010000006.1:0-21545 GCA_042218235.1 Candidatus Pacearchaeota archaeon | reverse complement strand
AACATTACCAGCAATACAGCAACTACTTTTGGTTTGTGCTTCATTCTATGGAAACGAAGTTTTCCTACGATCGGCTTTCCACAGGGAATGAGGTTAAACCTTGTTTAATGGAAAAAGCCTTTTTTGGAAAATCTTTTTGCCTCCTTTTATAACGGAGATTATCTTTTGAGGTTTTTAAAGTTTCTTTAAGAATTATTTTTTTAGTAAGCAATTAATTAAAACTGTTCCTTAGATGGTCTTGCCTTTATCAACCTTATAAGTAATTTCGTCTTTAATAAGATTGGATCCTAAAAAATTTGTTTTTTCTTCGTATTTTGGCTGGTTTGTCATAAAATCGGTTCCAGTTCTATATCTGTCTGTGACTTTTTCGGTCTTTCCTATTAAACCTATACCTTCTATATATTCTGTAGTTTTCTTTTGTTTTCCTATTGGAGTTTGAGCTCCAGCACCCATACTAGGGTTTCTTTTTTCCATTAGGTACAAGTTTTTTTGTAAAGGACCCATGTTCTGCATGGCTTCTTGCTCTAAGTCATGCTCTAATTTAACGGGATCAATTTTATATTCCGGTTTTCCTGCTTCACAACTTGTTTTAATAATATTGTTTTCTGTCATTTTCGATTTTGTTGTACTTTATTTAGTAATAATATCTGGGATTCCAGGTTTTTAAGTTTTTCGATTTTGTTATAATCTAGAAGTAGTATAAAAATCACCGTAATCTTGCAGTTTCAAGAACTCTAGGGACATTTGTTTCTGTTTTTGTTGTTTTGTAAAGGCTGGAGGCTAAGTCGAGGCATTTGGATACTTCTCCGTGGTTTACAATTATTCTTCTTGGTTTTGGCTTAATATTATTGAAGAAATTCATTACTTCGTTTCTTCCCGGATGGGCCGAGAGGCCTGAAATTGTTTGGACTTCTAGGTTAATGTCTGCTTCTTCTTCGCTACCGTTAGATTCTATTTTTACTCTTCTTTCTCCTTCTTGGATTTGCCTTCCTAAAGAGCCTGCTCCTTGGTAACATACAAAGGCTAGAGTGTTATTTTCGTTTTCGGCAAAATTTCTCAAGTACTCTACTGAAGCTCCTCCAACAAGCATACCTGAAGTTGCTAAAACCACACATGGTCCGCCTTCAATTACTTCTTTTCTCTCTTGGCTAGAACCAATTCTTGTGAAAGTGTCTGAAGTGAAAGGGTTATTATCTTGGAAGATTTTTTCCTTTACTTTTCCGCTTAAGAAATTAGGGTAGGCTGTATGGATAGCGTTTATGTCCCAAATCATTCCGTCAATATAAATGGGGACTTTTGGCAATTCGCCTTTTTTCATAGCATCTTCTAATATTAACATGGATTCTTGAGCACGACCAAGACCTAGTTCCGGGATTAGAACTTTTCCTTCTCTTTCAATAGTTCTTTTTACCATATCTACCATCTCTTGTTCTGCTTTTTGCCTGGAAGGCAATACATCTGCTTTAGAGCCATATGTAGCTTCTGTGAGTACGGTTTCTACTCTAGGGAAGGTGTGATTGGCTTTGTCCAAAAGTTGAGTATTGATGTATTTGAAATCACCCGTATAAAGTAAGTTGTGAGCCCCATTACCAATGTTTAAGTGTACCATGGAACTTCCTAAGCAATGTCCTGCGTTGTAAAAAGTCAATCTTACATCTGGCGCTATGTCCGTAACTTCATTATTTTCTAGACATACAGAATGTTTTACCATTTCACTTACGTCTTGGGACTTGTATAGGGGAGCGTTGGCTTGTTTGTATGCCACACCGATAAAGTCTAAAGCAGTTAAAGCTGAAATATCTCTTGTAGGAGGGGTCATGTATACAGGTCCTTTGTAACCCATTTTGTACAAGTAAGGCAAAAGCCCGACGTGATCCAAGTGAGCGTGGCTTATTACAACAGCATCTAATTTAGAAATATCGAACTCTGGAACGTTTAAGTAAGGGTATTGGTCTTCTTGTGTTGATGCAGGGTCAATTCCGCAATCTAATAAGATTCTTGACTGGGGAGTTTGAAGCAAAATGCAACTTCTTCCTACTTGTCTTGCTCCTCCAAGGAAAGTTGTTCTTACCCAACCTTCAGACTTTTCCGGGGACCAGTCTTCGTAAATTTTCTTTCCAATTTGGTTTAGGAACTTTCTTCTGTAATTGTCATTAGCATAAAGAACGCTTTTGATATTTTCTGTAATTTGGCTTTTTATTGCCGGGCTTCTTTCAACGGTCGGTGTCCAAAGAGTCTCTTTCCTTATTTCCTCCAAAGTAGATCCTTGTTTTCCAATAACCATTCCCGGCTTTTTAGCTTCAATAACTACAACACTTCTGTGATTATCAAATGTTATGTCTGTAACTTCAGCTTCGTCAGTAACAATTTCCTTTATCTTTTCTTCTACATTTTCTTTCTCAGGAAGAATTTTTGGGTCTGTCCTCAGTTCAACACGCTTTTTGATTTCGTTTACAACTTCCTTGATTTTAGCCTCGCCGTTTTTAAAGAATTCTACGTTGTCAGTATACACAACTATGTTTGCTCCCTCAAAATTTGCTTCGCTTATCTTTCCTTCTAACCTTTGCTTAACAAGCTTTAGAATATCCATAATTTTACCTCTTTAGTAAGAATTATTGTTTATCGTTTTTGTAGTTCGGTTCAATTGTTTGCTCAACTTCTTTCTTTATTCCGTTCTTTGTTATTGAAAAAACATCTATTCCGTATCCGGAACCTGTGTCTCTTTGTGTAGAGGATTTTAAGGCTTCTTGTGCAAGCTCTATTCCCTCTTTTACAGTTATTCCATTTTTGTATTGCCTTTCCAAGTATCCGAGAACATAGGGCATTCCTGAGGAAAAATTTCCGTCATAGTCTTCAACTTTCCTGACCGAACCTGCCGGTTCAATACTATATAGCTCTGAGCTTCCATCTTCGTTAAATCCTCCGATTAGAGTTCCAACAACACTTGGGATCATGGATGGTTGCCTTATATTTGAATATGTTATGTTTCCGGCTAAACTTGCCGCTTCTTTTACAGAAGGTCTGCTTTTAGACCTTAGTTCCTTGATTCTTAGTTCTGCAGGGAGTACTTTTTTTAGCCTTTCGGCATCAGCTACTTGTCCTGTCCAAGAAGCTACAAGATAGTCATTTAACTTTACTGCCTTTTGCTTGTTTTTATCAACAACTAGATTTTGGCCTGCAGTTGTTTGCCTATCTGAAGCCATTACAATGCCATCTTTGCAAACAATTCCGAGAATTGTTGTTCCTGTTTTTAAAACCGAATCTTTTAGTTCTTTATCCATATAAATTACCTAGAACCATTTATTTACTTTGAGATTAAAATTAGTTATTTTATAAAACTTTCTGTTTTTTGGCGAAAAATTAATTAAAGCGGAGAGGTTAGTTTTGGTTATGGAAAGCAAAAGTTCTTATGAGTGGGATTTGAGCCCTTTGACTGAAGGAGAAAGTTTTGAAAAGAAAAGAGAAAGAATTTGGTCGAAAGTTGAGGAGTTTGAGTCTAAGTGGAAAGGCAGGGAAGATTATTTGGAACATGCGAAAGTTTTGAAAGAGGCATTAGATGACTATGAAGAGCTGGTTGCCAGTTATCTATTGGGTGGAGATGAAGGTTTTTATTATTATCTTAGAAGTTTTCAGGATAAAGAAGATTCAGAAGTTAAGGCAAAGTACAGAAAGATTGACGAATTTTCGAGAAAGTGTATCGAAAAAGTAAGGTTTTTTGTTTTGAATCTGTCTAAGGTCTCTAAAGATAAGCAAAGGGATTTTCTGGATAATGAGTTGTTAAAACCGTATAGGCATTTTCTTGAAGTTTTATTTGAAAAAAGCAAGCATCTTTTAAGCGAGGAAGCAGAGAACGCTCTTGACCTTAAGAAACCTGTATCTTACCAGAATTGGATGGATATGACCTTGAGTTTTATTGCAAGCTCTGAAAGGGAAGTTTTGGATAAAGATAAGAAAAATTCAAAGAAAAGCTATAGTGAAATAGAAAATTTGTTGAAAGAGAAAGACTCTGAAATAAGGAATAGTGCTAAAGAGGCTTTTGAAGATATAATTTCAAGCCACGAAAAAGTTGCTGAAGTAGAAATTAACTCTTTGTTAGAAAACCAAAAATCCGAGGATGATATTAGAGGTTATGAAAGGCCGGACAAAGAAAGGCATTTGAGCGATGATATTGATTCTGAAATTGTTGATAGTTTAATTGAAACTGTTTCCGAAAATTTTGATATGCCAAAAAGGTTTTTTGAATTAAAAGCTAAGCTTTTAGGTTTTGAAAAGTTTGAGTATGAAGACAGGAAGATAGGGTACGGAAAAGTTTCCAAAGAGCTGGATTTTGAAAATGCAAAGGACATAGTAGGAAAGGTTCTTTCGAATCTTGATGAAAGTTTTAAGGAGAAATTTGATAGCTTGGTTAAAAACGGAATGGTTGATGCTTTTCCGAGAAAAGGGAAGGAAAGCAATGCATTTTGCGTCCCTTTTTTAAAAAATCACCCCGTTTATATTTCTTTGAATTATGAAGGAAATCCTACGAATGTTAAGACTTTTGGGCATGAAATAGGGCATGCTATCCACTTTATTCTTATGAAGGAAAGTAATAACGCTTTAAATTTAGACCCTCCAACCTCTACAGCCGAAGTAGCAAGTACATTTATGGAAGACTTTGTTTTTAGAGAATTGATTGAAGGCGTTTCGGAAGAGGAGGCCTTTGTTTTGAAAGTAAGGCACTTAGAAGATACTTTAGTTACAATTTTTAGGCAAACTTTGTGCTATGTTTTTGAGCAAGAAATTCATAAAAAATATAGGGAAGAAGGATATTTGTCAAAAGAAAGGCTTGGAGAGATATTTAGTGAAAATATGAAAAAGTATTTGGGAGATGCTTTTGAGGATAATGAACAATTAAGGAGAGGGTGGGTTTATTGGCCCCATATAAGGTATTATTTTTACACTTACTCTTATTCCTCGGGATTTTTAATCTCTAAGGCTTTGCAAGATATGGTTAAAAAAGATTCCTCGAATATCGAAAAAGTCAAGGAATTTATGAAAGCCGGAACTTCAAAATCCCCTAAAGAGATATTTGGTGATTTTGGGATTGATATAACCGACAAAAATTTCTGGAGAGAAGGATTATTGGAAGTTAGAGAAATATTAGAAGAAGTTGAGGCTGAGGCTAAGAAGCTTGGCAAGATTTAATCTTTACCGTCAAAAATCTCTTTAGTATAGGAACTTACTAGCTCCTGATTTATGTTTGATATGTAGTTCCAAGTGTTTTCGTCTTTATGAATTCCAATTTGAGGGATGTTTTCTTGGCTTATTTTATGATAAGAAATTGGTTTTCTGTATATGTCATCCGCAGCATTATAAAATTTATTCACGGTTTCTTCTAATTCCTTGCTAGTAATCATATGTGTTGCATTAGGATTTGGGCCTGTAATGTATTCTCTTACTCTTTGGGCTAAAGAATTCCTTATCTGGTTCTCGGAAATTCCTATATTTTGGTGGTGGAACATTTGAATAAGTGCTTTATTGTTTACTTCATTTCGGTTTTTTGAGCTAAGCAATTTTTCCAAATCGTTTTCAAACAGAAATATAGCTTTTTGTTGAAGGTTTCCTCCGTTTTCGCAAGAATTAAATATGCCTGCTCTAACTATTGGAGCGTTTACTCTATCTTTGAATTCGGTATCTTGAACAGTTGTTGCAAGCTGGTAATTAGAGAAAATAAACGGCCTATCTTCGTAATTTAAAGATTCAAATTCTTTTTTCTTTTCTGCCATGTTTATATCAGTTTACGGAATTTTTTATTTTTTATTGCTTTATGATTCAACTAACCTTCGTTCTTCTCTTCCACAATGCTCATCCCGTTTTCTTTTCGGAATTTGATTACGTTTTCCACAAAGCCCTCGATTTTTGGTTCGTGGCTTACGATGATTAGCTGTTCTACTTCCATTTGATCTAAGACATTCCTCATTTTGTCCAGTTGTGTGTCGCTAAAGCCGTCGGTTGGCTCGTCTAAAATTATGAAGCCTTTTGTTTTGATATTGCTTAGCACAGAATTTATAACTTGGTTTAAAGCTAGTCTATAAGCCAGAGCTATTGCATTTTTTTCTCCACCTGAAAGATAAGGGTAATCTATTATGTATTCTTGGTATTCGATAACTGGAGAGAAGTTATCGTCCAAAGTTACATTGAAATTTTCAGGGACAAGCATTGAGAACCAATCTGAGAACAGCCTTGAAAATTCCGATTTAAGCTTGTTCATGACGTTTTTCTCGACATTAGAAACCATGCTTATGAATTGCTTGTTAATCCATTCTTCCAACTCGACCAAGCGACCCAGCCTTTTACGTATTTCTTCTTTATTCTCGATTTTCTTTTTGATTTCCTCTATTTGATTTTCGAATAAACTTATTTCTTTGTTTAGCTCGGCAACTTTTATCTCAGCTTTTCTCTCTTCTTCGGATGCTTTTTCAAGATCTTTCTTCTTTTCTTCATATTGGCTATCATATTTGCTCATTTCTAAGAGGTTTGACTTTAATGACTCTATTTGCTGGTTAAGCATTTCGATATCTTTGTTTAATGATTCGTTTGATTGTTTTATTTCTTCAACTTTTTTCTTTTTCTCGTCAAGGTTCTCTAGTTTCATTTTTGTCCTTTCAAGCTCTTGGATCTTTTTTTGTTTAATGGAAACATCTTCATCAATCTTTTCAATTTGTTTAGAAATGTTTTCTTTTTCTTGTTTGAGTTTTTTGATTTCCTCGTTGTTTCGTTCGTTGTTTTGTTCCATTCTATCCACAACATTTTTCTTGTATTCTTCGTTAACGTCCTGCATACATGTTGGGCAGACTTCGATATGTTTTAGTTTTTCTTTAACCTTGAAGTTTTCCTGATTTTTCATTTGTAATGATGATAATCTAGAAGAAATTTCGACGTTTCTGTCGTTAAGCTCCCTCTTTTTCTTTTGCATTGAATCTATTTCTTCATTGAGACTTTTTATTTCGTTTTGGTCGAATTTTATTTTTTGGAGTTCTGCTATTTGTTCTTCTAATTGGGAAATTTGTTTTTGGTTTTCTGATATGGAAGATTGTTTTGTAGAAATCATCATTTTTGTTTTTTCTATTTCGTTGTTGAGCCTTTGTTTTTCTTCACGTTTTTTCTCTAGTTCTTCTTTTTCTGATTGGACTTTTTCTCGAGATTTTTTCTTTTCTTCGTATTCTTGTTTTTGAGGTTCGAGTTTTTCCTTCATTGCCTTTAAGTCTTCTTGTTTTTTCTCAAGCTCTCTTTTATATTCGTCTAAATCGGCAATTTCGCCTTGCTTGTGTCTTTTTTCTTCACGGATTTTTGAAAGCACTACATTGGAGTTTTCGAGAATCTTTTTGTATTTGTCTATTCCGAAGATGTGTCTTAATGTATTGACTCTTGTACTAGAATCCTCCATTATAATTTGCTTCATTTCTTCTTGAGGAGTATAGACTGTAAATTTGTAAAGCAAGTTTTGTTTTTTCGAGAATTCTTTGGGATATTGCAATAGATCTAGAACCTTGTTTTTTAGTTCCGAAACTGCCAGCTCTTCTTTGTTGCCATCGATTGTTATTGACGCATAGTCTTGTGAGACAGATTTTGAGCTTCTTTTTAGTGTCCTTTCAATTAAAATCTCTTGGCCATCTATTTCAATTTCGACAGTAACAGAACCTTCATTCTCTCCGTTTTTTAATAGAGAAGATCCTCGTTGTCCCGGTTGGAGGCCAAAAAGCCCGAATTCAAGAGCCAGTAGAACTGTGGTTTTTCCGGAGCCTATGTCTCCAGCCAATAAGGTGGAACCTTCGTTAAAAGCAATTTCTTCATCTGCGTAACTTCTTATGTTTTTTAGCCCTATTTTTTTTAATTTCATTCCATCGGTGGGAAAACGTCGTTTTTCCGTAAACGGTCCTCCTTTCACGTTGTTTAATTTTTGTTTTTTCCCTAAGATCGTCATTTTTCTGCCCGCCCGCCAACCCAGGGAATAGACATAATTTTTTCTTTTTAATTTCTAAAATAAGGCTAGTTTTTAAGGATAATTGTGGTTTTATAGGAATTTTGTTGGACTTTTTCCATATTTGTTATAACTATTTAGTCACAAAATACCAAAAAATTTAAAAATTACGGATCAAATTATTTGCCACTAAATAAAAATAACAACTTTATAATGAGTCTAAAAGGTAAGTTAAGTGAAGGAGCAAAAAAAGCAGCCAAGGCTGGAGTAGGATTAATTGCGGCTGGATCTTTTGCTTTAGGTTTGCCTCAAGAAGCCAAATCCCAAGAATTTCAGGAAAACTCTATAGAAAATACTCTTGAATATGATGGTTCAGAAAACAAGTTTAGGTTAGGAATAAATTATGGATTGAGGTCAAACAATCTTCCCATGGGATACGCCGGACTTAATTCTCAGGCTTACCACGATGCTAATATATCAGCCAAGTACGGTATTGATAGAGAGAATTCTGTGGGTTTTATGTTTGGAGGGCAATTTACTGATGAAATGAGTTTTTCAAATTCAAGATTAAATTATAACTATAATTTTTATGATTTAAAAGCCAGCTACAAAAAGGATTTTAATGATAAAGAGAAATTGGTTTCTACCTTAGGATATTATTTTTCGGAGGATGAATATAACACTGTAAAGGATAAACCGCAAGATTATATTTATGCTCATCCTGTACATGATAACCTTTCCTTCTCCATTAATTATGAGAAAGAATTAACTGAGGGATGGAAATATGATTCCAAATTAGGAACATTTGTGGATGTTTCTGGGAAAAACCAGGAAAATTCTTACTACACTGACTTCTCATTAAATTATAAGATAGGAAGCAACAGGATACTAAGACACGACATAGAGTTAGGAGCTAATGGCATTTATAACGGATTCTACTCAGATGACAATACTTCGGGGAGCATTTATGCTCAATACTCTTTTGAAAATGATGTTTTTGGTAGAAGAAAAGAACAAGGGCTATATAAATGGGGAGCATCAGCAAAGATTCAAATACCTGCTGCATTTAGCTTCGGCCTAAACTTAAGATTTACCACAGATTAAAACTCCAAAATTTTCCTGGCTTCGTCTAGAAGTCTTGAATTGAAACTTTCGTTTGTTTCTCCTTCCTGTTTTTCTATTGACAAAGCATTCATCAGTTGGGAAATATTTTTATTAAATTTTGAAGGATTTTGCTCGGAGTAGTTTTTTATTGTTTCGTCTTCGACATCGGCTTCGTCTTTTATTTCAATCTCTGATTCGGGTTTCTGGGTTTGTAGCTTGTTGGCGTTTTTTAGCATGAAGAAGGCCCCTCGGTTTTTGACGTATTCATCTATTTTTTCGAATTTTATGTCGGAGTTACGGCCTCTTTGAAGTTCGCCTTTTACCCTTAATAAAACTATTTTGTCTTCTACATTTCGTTTTTCAAGCTCTGCTACAATTAAGTCGTTAGCTTTAAGTCCATCTTCTATTTCTACATTTACCTTTTCTACAGGTTTGGTTTCTACGTCTATAAATTGAACTTGTTGTGTGGCATTGGTGTCAACCAATACAAAACTTCCTTTTTCTAGGTCTTCTAGTTCTCCGAAATTGTTCGGGAATAAAGGTCCTGGATATACAATCCTATTTTGGTTGTAATGTAAGTGGACATGCCCTAAAGCGTAGTAGTCGGCTTGTGGGAGTTTTTCTGTTTCTATTGAATCTACCGGTATGTCGCCGGCAACCTTGTCAATAGTTGTGTGGAGCATGAAGATTTTGAACATTCCCGGAGCATCGTTTAGTTTTACTTTTCTTAATTCAGGGACCTCTAAACCTGATTTTTTACCGGGATAACCGTAAATCGCTATGTCTTGTTTTATTTCAGGATTTAAGATTATTTCTCCGTTTTCATTGTATTCGGGATTGAATACGTTTTTACAAAACCCGGCTTTTTCTAAGACATCTAAGAAGGTTCTTCCAGAGACGGAATAATCGTGGGAGCCTGCTATTATGTAGCATGGTATTCCGGCTTTATACAGTTTTTTGAATTCAGAGAAAGCCTCCTTAAGAGTCTCGATTGGCGGGTATGCCGAGTCAAACAAGTCGCCAGCAATTAAGACAAATTCTACAGAATTCTTTATAGAAGTGTCTATCATTTTTTGGAAAGCCTGGAAATTAAGATCGTTCATAGGCTGTTGCTTCCATCCTCCAAGATGTACGTCTGCGACATGTGCGAATTTTACCATCTTCTATGGAAACGAAGTTTCCCTTAGGTCGTCTTTCCTAGTGATGAAAACTAAGTTTTCGTACGATCCGCTTTCCACCAGGAATGAATTGAAACCTTGTTGGGAATATCGTTAAATTTTTATTTTAAAAGTCCGTTTTTTACTAAGATCGGCTTTTTCCTGGTCGCCGACCCTCCACGGCTAAATTTAATTGCCTACTCTTATTTCTTTTAGTATATAAAATTGATTGTGGCTATATGGCAATGGCCTTAATCGAAAGAAATAAATATTTGTATTGTTCTGTTTTTACGGATGGTTGATTTGGTAGACAAAAGCCCTAGCGCGAAAAATTCTTTCGAATACTATAGACATATTGACCTCTTGGGTTCCGAATGGGATAAAATAAGAGTTCTTAATGAAAATGTTGACAGAAAAATTTTGCTAAAAGTGACCGACAAGAATTATTCAAGTTATGATATTTTTAGAGAATATCTTTTGATCCAAAATCCTAGAAATACTAGCGAAGTCAATGTGGCCTATAAGAATCCTGGCGAAGAAAAAGGAAAGATAGTACCCGTGAGAAATCTTAGAAAGATTGATGAGGTTTTTATCGGTGGAAAAAATGAAATTCCTGGGCCAAACGAATATTTTAGGCCCAAGCACTTTGATGATATAGAAAATTACGATAGCCAAGACGCATTCGTTAAAATTAGTTCCGGAAATGAGAGTCATTATGCCCCCGGCAACTTATACAAATCCGGAAAAGAGAATTTTTATTTTTCTTTTAGTGACGGAGAAAGTAAAAAAGCAATTACGAGGAAGAGTATAGACAAATTATTGGTTAAATCATGATTTTTCCAGTCTCCAAACAAAAAGAGTTTCCATAAAAATTTCGGATTTTTCGACTAATTCTTTATTGTACCCTTTCCAATCGATATCTTTTGTTAAAGACGAAATTAAAAGGTAAATCTTTCCGTTTGATTTAAGATAATTTTTTGCTTTTTCCAAGAATCGAGTTATTACTTTGTTTCCATTTTCTCCTCCAGTTGTAGCCAATTGGGAGTCTTCAGGCTCTTCTGAATTTTTTGGCAGATATGGAGGATTGAATACAATTATGTCGTATTTTTCGCCTGCCTTCTCGAATAAGTCAGAGTAAATGCAACTGAACCCTCTTTCTTTGCAATGTTCTACCGCATCTTTATTTATGTCTGTTCCGAGAATGTTTTCTTTTTTTATTCCCAAGGCTGAAGCAGTTTCAAGAATTATTCCTGAGCCCGAACCTATTTCGAGGAAATTTAAGTCGGGATTTTTTGCAATTTCGGACGGAAGTTCTTTTTTCAAAGCCCTTTCCATCAAGTGAGAGTCTTCGCGAGGCGAATAGATTTGAGACATTTTAAGTTGAAAGGAAGTATGCAATCATTGTTCCTACAAGTATTAGAGCAGCTATTACTATTGAAATAATAAGCCATTTCGGAGTTCCTTTAGATTTTTTCTTGCTTTCGTAATTTGAAACTCTTTTTTTAGGTTTCTTTTTTGAAGTTTTCTTTGATGTCTTTTTTGTTGGAGATTTTTTCCTTGCAGTTTTTTTCTTAGTATTTTCCGGGCCTTGTTGTTCAGGATTTTCGGGAGCGTTTTGAGGCTGTTCGCCTTGTTCTTGTTTTAAAATTCTTGCAGCCTCTTCTATTTCCGGTTTCTTATATCCTGCATTAAGGAAACTATTCATAGCATCTGTTAGCTTTTCGTCTCTTTCTATAGCTGACTTCAATCCTCCGAGAATCTCTTCGTTTACCATATTACCTCTTTTAAAGTTTGATTACTTTGCCGTCTGAAGACAATTGGATGTTGTCCTTGAATTTGTAACCCATTTCTTTTCCTAATTCCACCATTGGAGTTTCTTGTTCTAGAGTTCCATGAGCTGGAACTATGTGTTCTGGGTCAAGGATTTCCAACAAATCTCTCAAATCTTCTCTTCCACCGTGGCCAGAAACGTGAATATCAGTCTGGAGCCTAACTCCTTTCCCTCTTAATTTTTTGTCTAGCCTTTTTCTTGCCGTTATGTTTGGATAAACTGGAATCACACTTGAAGAAATTATTACGTTGTCTCCGGATTTGAATTCGAATCCTGTCTCTCCCATGGCTATTCTGTTTAGTATCGCTCCTTTTTCTCCTTGGTGCCCTGTACAAACCACCAAATACTTTCCACGGTCTTTTTGAACTTTCTTTAAAGTAGATTGAACTTGTTTGCCGTATTTTACAAGCTTTATGTCTTTGTAGAAAGGGCATTGGTTGGACTTATGGGCGGCTTCAACATATTTATGAAGACTTCTCCCCAAGAAAACAATTTGTCTTCCCGTTCTCTTACCGAATTCTACTATGCTTTTTAGTCTAGCAATGTGGGAAGAGAAGGTTGTTACAAATAAAGCTTTTTCTTTATCGTTTTTTACTGAAGAGAAAGCGTCTTCTAGCATGTTTTTTGCTATTCTTTCGCTTGGCGTTCGTCTTTCAGTATCGGAATAGAGAGAGTCTACAATAAGGCATTTCACTCCTTTTTTCTTTAGTTCTTTTAGCCTTTTGTAGTTAGGAGGAGGTCCCATTGTCGGATGTTTGTCGAATTTGAAGTCTAAAGCATAAAGCAAAGTCCCTTCTTTTGTGTGCCAGGCTACGAAAACTGATTGTATTGTTGAGTGTGTTGTGTGAATGAATTCGAGGTCGATTTTGTCGGAGTTTCCTTTTATCTCGACTCTCGAGTTGGATTCTATTTTGCGTTTTTTGTTTTTCAGGTGAATTCCTTGGTCTTTACATAAAGAATTTAGTACTTCCATGGTGAAACTTGTTGCCAGGATTTCAGCTTGAGGATATCTTTGAGCGATGTAAGGAGCTCCTCCAACGTGGTCTAGATGAGCGTGACCGATTACAATGGCCTTTACTTTTTTGCTCCAACCTTTTTTATCTAGGATTTTGTCGGAAGGCAATGCCTTAATTTTTCTCAATGTTTTTTCGTCATATGCTTGCTGTTCTTCGTTTTCCTGCATTTCTATCAAGGGCGGAAGATATAACCCAGCATCAAAAATCACTACGTCTTCGCCTACCTTTACGGCAGTCATATTTTTTCCTACTTCTTCATAGCCGCCTATTGTGCATACTTCCATATTGGAATTTTTTGAAACCTCTTTTAAATAACTAATTGTCTTAAGAAATTTTGGTTTTTATAACTTTTCTAAAGTTTTTCTAAAGAACAAAAATGCTTAAATAAAAAGACCCTGTAACGTTACTTGGTTAAGAAAATGGATAAAGAAGGGCCGACAAGAAATGAAGTATTGGACAATTTGGTCAAACATGTTCCACAAGATGCATCTTATTACAATGCTCTAATTAGAGATTCCCTTGATGAGAACTTCGACCAACTTTTTGGCAATATTGAAACAATAGTTGACAAATACATAAGTATGAAGAATTTCCCTAGAAAAATTTGGGACACTCGTGAACCCATAAAACAAATCAAAGCCGCTTATGAGAACGTCGAACAGTTTTTCACAGAAGATGTCTCAAGATTGGTTAAAAAGCATTTTAGCTCTTCAGATATTTATCAAGATAATTTGCTTAATAATAACCATTATTCCGTTATTCCTAAAATGAACTCCTTCTCTGAAGAATCTGCAAAAAGGTACCTAATAAGCTTGGATATTAATCCAAAATACAAAACATCTAGCCTATACAGTTTAATTTTCGGTGACGGTACGGGAATGAGCGATAAGGATCTGCCCTATTCCGATAACAATTTAAAATTATTTTGACTGTATAGAGTATGAAACCGCTTAGGCCCTCTCATAAAGAAAGTAAAAGGTATCTTTATGTCCAAGGCAAAGATTTGAAGAAAAATGTTCCTAGGGCAATTCATGAATTTGTAGGGGATTTGGGAATGTCGAAAGTTTCCTTGAAATTTATTGAAACCGGAGAAGAATATGCAATTATATGTGTTAATCGGGATTCTTTGAACCACGTAAGGGCTGCTTTGGCAGTTTACAAAGAAAAAATGCTTGTTAAGAAGGCCTCTGGAACGCTTAAGAGTTTGCGGGAGGTTTTGCGGAAATGAAAAATATAGAGAAAATTAAGGAGGTATTGAAAGGTGCTATATCTGACAAAAACTATGTTGAGTCTCTATTCTTAAACGGTTCTCCAGTGGCCGGTACTGATTCAGAAAAATCTGATATCGACTTTATGCTTTTGGTTAAGAATAGGCAAGACATAAAGAAAGCTATAAATCACCTAAGATCGAAATTTAAATTCAAAAAACTTGAATCGGAATACCCGTATCACAATTTGGAGTTAAATTATGATGGAAGGACGCTCGATATCAGTATTTTCGAGAAGGCTGTAATGGACAGATTTGTTCGTAATTTATATCGATCTAAATCTAATTTCATGAAGTTCCAGGATTTTATACAACACAAAATCGTTGATGCTGTTCCAGTTCACGATCCTAAAAATATACTCGATAAATATAGGAATAAAATTTCCGTTTATCCCGAGAAAATAAGGAAAGCTGTTTTTAGTGAGTCACTTGATGAATTGAATGAAATATTTAGTATGTGGGTTGAAGACGGTTTCAGGAACAAGTTCCAATTTATCGAATTTCTCTCAAAAATCCAGAAATTCATTTTTCTTGCTATTTACTCTAATAACCGGAAATTTTGCATGTATCCGTATAAAAGAGCCCATAAAGACCTTTTGCATCTTAAACCTAACATTAAAGAGAGCATGGAATATCTTGCATCCGGACTTAACACCCAAAATAATATTGAACAGAAGAGAAAAATTTTGAAATCAATAATTACTAAACTGGAGAAAAGTTTCAAGAATTCCTAAAAAAACCCAACAAAAAACCTTATAAAGAAGCCGTGTTTAGCATTTGGATAAATAAACTTAGAGAAGTTTCTTAAAATAGATTAGAAAATGGATATGCAACATCAAGCAATGGGTTATGACCGAACTGCAACTATGTTCTCGCCTGAAGGACATTTGCTACAGGTCGAATATGCAGAGAAAACTGTTAGGCTAGGAAGCGCTAGTATCGGAATTTCATGTTCTGACGGAGTTTTCATTTTAGCGGATAAAAGAATTAAAGACAAGTTGATTACTGAAAAATCTGCTACAAAAGTTCACGAAGTTGATTCTCACATGATCGCAAGCGTAGCAGGGATAATGTCTGATGCAAGAGTTTTGATTGAAAAGGCACAAGTTTTATCTCAACAAAACAGAGTTACTTATGATACTCCTATAGAGCCTGAATTAGTGGTCAAAGAAATTGCTAATATTAAGCAACAATTTACCCAATATGGAGGTGCAAGGCCTTTCGGTGTTTCTATAATGACTGCAGGTCTCAATGGTGAAGAACCTCAACTTTTCGTTAGTGATATTACTGGAAATTATTTCTTGTATAAGGCCAATGCAATTGGTGAAAATGATGAGAAGATCAAGGAAAAACTTCGTGAAAAATACAAAGAAAGCTGGAAAATTAAGGATGGCGTAAAAGCTGCTGTAGATATATTCAAGGAAGTTAAAGGAGAAAAATTCGATATAGATAACTTTGAACTAGCTTACATTCAAAAAGGCTCCAATAGAATTGAAAGAAAAGAAGGAGAAGAAATAAACAAGATTTAGACAAAAAATCAAAAGATTTTTAGCTATTGCGCTTTTCCAAAAAGGAAGCGGAAAATCAAATAAAGCTAGAAACAAGTTTCACTTTATTGCGCTTTTCCAACAAGGAAACAGAAAATCACAATAGGCGAAGATATAAAAGTAAATTATAAAAATCTCCGATTATAAGTATTAATATGGGTGAAAGAACAACCGCAAGGATTAACAAAGAGGGAAAGCATTTTGAAATTCTAGTTGATGCAGATGATGCGTTGAAATTTAAGAAAGGTGAAGACCCTAATATCGAGGCTGAAGGAGACATGATTTTCCGTGATTCAAGAAAAGGAGAAAAGGCTTCTGAAACTGAATTAGAAGACGCTTTTGGTACTTCTGATACGAATGAAATTGCTCAAAAGATAGTTAAAGAAGGCGAACTTCTAATGACTCAAGAGCAAAGAGATGCCGAAAGAGAAAAGAAACTTAAGAGAGTTGTTGACTTCTTATCTAAAAATGGCGTGGATCCAAGGTCCGGAAACCCTCATTCTCCAGATAGAATTAAGAGTGCTTTGGATGAGGCCCATGTGAATATAAAAAACGGTCCTGTAGAAAGTCAGATTAATGACATAATCCAGGAACTTAACAAAGTTTTGCCTATAAAAGTTGAGACTAGAAGAGTTAAGGTTACAATTCCGGCTATGTATGCTGGAAAGGCTTACGGTGTCGTTAACCAATACAAAGAACAAGAAAACTGGCTAAACGACGGTAGCTTGGAAGTTACGGTTAATGTCCCAGCCGGGATAATAATGGATTTTTACGATAAATTGAATTCCGCAACTCACGGAAGTGCTTTGACAGAAGAAATTAAAGAAGAGTAAAACATTAAGTGGAAAATAAATGAAGCGAAAAATCGAAAATGGCGCGAAATCGAAGATTACTCTGGTTTCCGCTTTTTCAAATAAATGAAGCGAAAAATCGAAAAT
Source organism: Candidatus Pacearchaeota archaeon (assembly GCA_042218235.1). Taxonomy (GTDB): domain Archaea; phylum Nanobdellota; class Nanobdellia; order Pacearchaeales; family GW2011-AR1; genus JBDGRI01. The sequence continues at coordinate 4,725 of JBDGRI010000006.1, read as the reverse complement.
GGCAGAAGCTGAACAAGAACAAACCGAAGGGAAGAAAAGAGAAGTAGTTGTTCCTGGAGAAGTTGTTGTAAGTGGTGAAGATTATTTGCCAGGTGCTGGAACCAGGAAGAGAGGGGACGACATTGTTTCTGTTAGATTCGGGCTTTCCGAAGAGGAAGACAAACTGGTTAAGGTAATTCCTTTGTCCGGAGGTTATAATCCAAGAAGAGGGAATGTTGTTATAGGTAGAATTTCAATGGTAACGTTTAATGGATGGGTTGTAGATATAGGCAATTCGGAAAACGCCGAAAACGCTTTCTTGTCAATAAACGAGGTCCCTAAATTCATAAACCAAGGCGAACTGAAAAGTTTCATGGGAATAGGCGACATGATTGTTGCCAAAATTTCTTCTACTAGAGGCAAAGGAATAGATTTGACGACAAAAGGTAAGGGATTAGGTAAAATCGATGAAGGCGTTGTTTTCAAAATTAATTCTCACCGGGTTCCAAGAGTCATAGGACGAGAAGGAAGCATGATTAAACTAATTAAAGAGAGAACAGGTTGCTTTGTTTCGATGGGCCAAAATGGATTTGTTTCGGTAAAAGGAGATAGCATTGAAAACGAAATTTTAGCTAGAAAGGCAATAAATTATGTTGCAAGTAAGGCTTACATTGAAGGTTTGACAGAAGAAGTTGAAAAATTCTTTAAAGACCATGGAATTGAAGGTGAAGTAAATAGTGCTTCTAAGGACTCTGAGGAAGAAGTTCCTGAAGAAGGTAGTGAGGAATAAAATGGCTGAGGCAAAAAGACCAGATGGAAGGAAACCTGAAGACCTTAGGGAAATGGGTGCAGAAGTTGGAATAATCCCTAATGCAGATGGGAGTGCAAAGTTTAAGTCAGGTAAAACAATAGCTATTGCAGCTGTTTACGGGCCCAAAGAAATGCATCCTCAACATAAGCAAAATCCTGATAAGGGAGTTTTGAGATGTAATTATAATATGGCTGCATTTTCTGTTGATGACAGAATGAAGCCAGGACCTTCAAGAAGAAGTACTGAAATTTCAAAGATTATGGAGTGGGCTTTGGAGCCGGTTTTAGAACTGGAAAGATTCCCGTCAACAGTAGTTGATGTTCACGTTCAAATAATTCAGGCTGATGCTGGAACAAGATGTGCAGGGATAAATGCAGCATCAATTGCTTTGGCACATGCTGGAATACCAATGAAAAGTTTAGTTTCAAGTATCTCAGCAGGAAAGTTAGATAAAACTGTTGTAGTTGATTTAGATAAAGCTGAAGAAGATTTCGAAGGCGGTGAAGGCCCTACTGACATCCCAATTTCAATGACTGAGGACGGGGAAATAACCCATCTTCAATTAGACGGAAAAATAAATTCTAAAGAGTTGAAGGAAGCTATAGGAATGGCTAAAAAAGCCTGTGGACAAATTTATGAAGTTCAGAAACAAGCATTGAAAGACTCAACTAAATCTGGAGAAGCGTAAAATGTTATTGTATTTTCAATTAAATAATCGAAAATCCAAAATGGGCCTGGAAAGATCTCTACGAGATTTCAGCCCATTGCGCTTTTACAAGGAGGAAGCGTAAAATCACAATGGAAGGAGAAGGTAGCATAGAGACAACACCGAAGGTAACAATCGAAAGAATAAAACAATATCTTAGAGAAGGAAAGAGGTTTGATGGCAGAGAATTTGATGGTTTTAGAGACTTGGTCGTTGATAATAATGTTTCTAAGAAAGCTGAAGGTTCCGTAAAGGTCAAGTTAGGCAATACAGAAGTTATGGCAGGTGTTAAAGTCAAAGTTGGAGAGCCTTTTCCTGATGCTCCTGATGAAGGTAACTTGATTGTTTCTGCAGAATTATCTCCTTTAAGTTCTCAACGTTATGAATCTGGGCCTCCTCAAGCAGACTCGATTGAACTTGCTAGAGTAATAGATAGAGGAATTCGTGAAGGAGGAGTTGTAGATATGAACCAATTAGCTATAAAGTCCGGAGAAAAAATTTGGACCGTTTTTGTTGACCTTTATGCTTTAAACGATGATGGAAATTTGCTGGATGCTTTTGGAATAGCTGCTTTAGGTGCATTAATGGATGCAAAACTCCCTAAGTATGATGAGGAAAATGATGAAGTTCTTTATGACCAGCCTGAAAAAGACATGCCATTGACAGATACAAAAATATTCCCTATCACAATAAGAAAAATTGGTGGGAAATTGATAGTCGACCCGACAAAAGAAGAGGAAGATGCAAGTGAAGGCAGGTTAACCATTGGAACTTCAGGAGGTTCAATTTCATCAATGCAAAAAGGAGAGATCGATTCTTTCACAGAAGAGGAAATCATGAATTCTATCGAGATTGCTGACAAAATCGAATCCGAAATATTGGAAAAGATTGAGAAAGCTTTAAAAAAGTAGAACTTTAATTTGTGTTGTAAATCATAATTTTTGAATCGAAAATGGCTGAACAAAAAACAAGAAGAGAAGATTTTTCGAAGTACGAAATAGCGCGTATTCTTGGAGCTAGAGCTTTGCAAATAGCAATGAATGCCCCTCTTTTGGTAAAAATAAGTCAAGAAGATTTGGAAAAAGTTAATTATGATGCTCTTAAGATTGCTGAAATAGAATTTGATTCTGGAATATTGCCAATCTCAATCCACAGGCCTTTCCCTATTGCTAAAGAAGAAGGGGAATTGAAGGCAGATAAAACGGAAAAGATGAGTCAAGAGAAGAAAGAAGCTCTTGAGGCTAAAGAGGAAGAGGAAATTACAAAGAGCAGCGAGTTTATGGAAATCGCCAGTCCTGAAGACGAGGAAGGCGAAGAAGAAACTGCATGAGTCCTTTAACTTCGACGATACTAGGTCCTGGAGAAGACCATCACTACGAAAATCTGGACCAGATTAAGCAGATTTTGAAAAAGATGCAGCCCTAATCTGCTAACAGAAAAAGCTTAAAAAAAGCTGAATCCTATTTGACATATGCAAATAAAAGCGGTGGATGCGAAAACAATTTTGGATTCTCGAGGGGAACAGACCGTAAAAGTTAGTGTTAAAACTGATGTTGGAGAATTTTCTGCTTCTTCTCCTAGCGGGAAATCTACAGGCAAATATGAGGCTAAACCCTACAAGACTAGTCTGACTAAAGATATTGAAAACCTGAAACAATGTAGTGATTATTTTGCGGACGAGGTCCTTGAAAAGTTTGATGATTTAAGGCGTGTTGAAGATGTTGTCAAAGGCCATGTTGGGGCCAATACGACGATTGCTTTGGAATATGCAGCCTTGAAAGGAATGGCTTATGAGCAAGGAGTCGAACCATGGCAAATTGTTAACCCTGATGCTTCCAAGAAATCTCCTAGGCTCGTTGGTAATTGTGTTGGAGGGGGGCAGCATTCGGAAAATATTGAAGGTAAAAAGCCGGATTTTCAAGAATTCCTCTTAATTCCTGACGAAGGCTCTGCTAAAAAAAATTGGACTAGGAATAAAAAGGCCAAGAAAGATGTCGAAAATTGGCTGAGAGAGGCCAACAAGTATTTTGAAGGGCAAAAGAACGATGAGGACGCATGGATGACTCCGCTTAATGAAAGGAAGGTTTTAGATGTTTTAAACAAAAGCCAAATTCCTTTAGGTTTAGATGTGGCTGCTTCAGCTTTTTACAAAAGAAAGAAATACGATTATAGAAATCCTGCTTTGAAACGAACGGCTGAAGAACAAATGGAGTATCTTTCTAATTTGATCCAGAACTTTGAGCTTTATTATATAGAAGATCCTTTTGAGGAAGGAGATTTTGAAAGCCATGCTAAACTTTTGGAGAAGTTCCCTGATTCTTTAATTGTCGGAGACGATTTGACCGTTACAAACCCTAAAAGACTACAAAAGGCCATAGATGCTAATGCTATAAATGCTTTGATTGTTAAGCCAAATCAAGTCGGTTCTCTAATTCAGGTTCAAGAAGTTTGTGAAATTGCAGACAAGAACGGAATCAAGAAAGTCTTTTCTCATAGGAGCGGTGAGACAGAAGAGGACATATTGTCTGATTTAGCTTTTGGTTTTGATGCAGAGTTCTTTAAGGCAGGAATTACCGGTCGTGAAAGGGAAACCAAAATGAAAAGATTGGTTGAGATTGAAGAAAGTTTGAAATAATTTTATAAAGTTTAACTGTAGTTCAATTTTATGGTTTCTGGGGAATCGAATTCAAATGAAAAGCCATGGATAGTTTCTTTGTCGGATATTGAAAGCAATTATGATTTCTTTGTGGATTCACTGGATTTAGTCGGAAATACTTACAGAAATCCGATAGTTGATTTTGAAGGCGATAAAATGAATTGGGCGGGAATAATTACAAGTTAATCATAAATGGTGATCTATTTCAACATAGTAGGTTAGAGAACCCTCAAACTGAAAAGTTGGCTTCTGCTTTAACGAATTTGGTTGAATCTGCTCCTAAAGGTAGCGTAATGTTTACTGTTGGGAATCATGATGTTGGAATGTTTATAGAGAGGTACAAAAACCCCAATAAGGAAGAAATGGAAGAAATTGGAGAATTCGCAAAATATTACAGATAATTGATAGAAAAAGACATAGTTAAAGCTGCAATTCCAGGATACAATTTCACTTATGTTCCTGCAGGCCAAATGAACGAATGGACAGAATCTGAATATCAAGAAGCCGATAAATTGTTAAAGGAGCTAAATGGGTATCACCTGAAAAGTTTGGGCTTGGAGCATGTTGTAAGTA
>JBDGRI010000051.1:0-2844 GCA_042218235.1 Candidatus Pacearchaeota archaeon | reverse complement strand
TCGGGCTTGCGAGACTACACAAAGGTTCGCCCTGTGTAGCGAACCAAGTCTCTCGGGGTTGTTAGGTTATCGGCACTAGTGCAGACTTGGTTCTTAGTTAGCTACTCATGCTTTTTATTTTTACTATCCTTGGGGAGAATAATTTTAATTATTTAAAAGTAACTTATGAAAAATATATAAGGTATTTTAAAAAATATTCTTAACACCAACAAAACACAATTTACTGTATGAAGGAAGAAAGAGTAACTAAAAACATTGCTCCGAAAAATGAGGGTTTTGTTTTTATAGATGAAAAATAAAGAGAAAAATTTTATATGTCTAATATTAACGAAAACAAATTTTACCAAGCACTTGAAAGCATTTTTACAGGTGCAAATATTGAGGGAGAATCTGGTTATGTCAATCTTCTTAAAATTAAATCAAGCTATTATAATAAGATTTTGGAGCAATTTCAAAAAGATGTGGATAATGAACCAATCTTGACTGATTCTTTTAAAGAAGAATTTTTTGACAAGCTCTATTCTTTTTTTGAAAAATATTTTAGCGAAAGTGGAAGTGTGTATTTTGCGAAAACGGCAAACTGGCAAAGAGTCTATGAACAAGTTTATACAGACAACAAAGATGTCGTGCTGTTTTGGAAAACGCACATGCTTTACTATGTCAAAAGTGACGTCCTATTTCAAAGCATTGATGTAAATATTACTGATAAAGAAAGCAAGCAAGATTATAATTTTTATTTTGATGTTGGTGATTTACAAGCCAAGCAGAACAATGAAAAGAAAGAGTTAGTATTTACTTTTAGAGAAGTTAAAGAAGAAAAAAACAATGTCGATGTGATAAATGAGCAAGAAGGCAAAAAGACTTTTGTGTTTGATGTTGCATATAAAGAAGGAAATAAAAAGACGAAAATTGATGATATCACAAAGCAAACTAAAATCCCTGAACATGTTCTAGAAAAGGCATTTAAAACCTTCAAAAAACAACCTGAAGTCGATTTTTTCATCAATAAAAATGCCGAGAAGTTTTTGACGGAGCAATTGGATATGTATCTCCACCAGACTTTGCTCAATGAAGAAAACAAGTTTGAACAAAAAAGACTGAATCAGATAAAAACGATAAAGACTTTTGCTCTCAAAATTATTAAGTTTATTGCTCAATTTGAGGATGAACTCGTGAGAGTATGGAACAAACCAAAGTTTGCTTTGAATAGTAATTATGTGATTACGATTGATAAACTGACAGATGAGATTATAGAAAAAATAGCAAAACACAAAAATCTACCGGAGCAAATCAAAGAATGGCAAGAACTGGGAATGGTAGATGAAGATTTTGATTTTAGTGACTTAAATAATAATGACTTATTAAAGACTAAAAATGAAAAATATAGATTTTTACCGATTGATACGAAGTTTTTCAAAGATTTAGAACTAGAGATTTTGAGTTTGTTTGACAATCTTGATGAAGCACTGGACGGAAGACTGATACACTCGGAGAACTATCAAGCACTGAATACTTTGCAAGAGAAATACAAAGAAAAGGTGCAGTGTGTTTATATTGATCCGCCGTTTAATACTGGGAGTGATTTTGCCTACATTGATAAATTTCAAGACAGCACTTGGCTTTCTTTGATGAATGACAGGATAGAACTTTCAAGAAAGTTTTTGAGAGACGATGGAAGTTTTTACTTGCATTTAGATAGAAAAGCTAATTATTTAGGAAGATTTTTACTTCAGAGTCATTTTGTTTTTTTTCGTAATGAAATCATTTGGAAATACTTTGTTTCAGGTAAATATCCAAATGAATTTGCAAAAGATCATGATGTAATCATGGTTTATTCTAATAGAGAAAGAAATTTATATAATTATAGAAAAGTAAAAGATGAAGTTCTTTATGAACAAAAAAAGAGCAAAGGGGAGCTAATTGTTGGAAATGATGGTAATGAGTATTACAAATATAATGGTGAACTTAGAACATTTAATAAACAATTAACAGAGACATGGAATATTAATAAAGTCAAAAGAGATGGAAATGAAATTTTAGGATTTGATACGCAAAAACCCGAAAAACTTTTAGAAAGAATCTTAAAAGCATCTTCAAACGAAAATACTCTGATTTTAGATTTCTTCACGGGCTCAGCGACCACCATTGCCACCGCTCACAAACTAAACAGAAAATGGCTTGGGGTAGAGATGGGTGATCACTTTAACAACTTTTATTTAGAGGATGTTGAATTAAAAGATTCTGAAAAAAATCGTAAACAGATTCATAAACAATATTGCGTGATAGATATTGAAACAAAAAACAACAAAATACTTGCAAAAGTAAAAAAGGTTGGGGCATTGGGTAGATTAAAAGAAGTTTTGGCTCAGAATGGTAGACACGAGCCTTGTGGTATTAGCAAAGAACTTGAGAAAAACAACAAACTCAAAAAAGGTGGCTTTTTTAAATACTACTCCCTTGAACAATACGAAGACACACTCCGCAATATGAAATACAAAGACAGCTCACCAAATAGTATTTTTGACGAAAGAAAAAAATTTGCTCATGTCTTGGATGCGGGAAAAGATACATTAGATATAGATTTTAACAAACTCTATCCAAATATTGACTTTGCAGAGACGATTTCAAATCTTCAAGGATTGTCGATTAAAAAAATTACCAAAACCAGTGTCATCCTGCAAGACGGAGAAGAGGAAAAAGAAATCAAGACAGATTATAAAAATATGAATGAGTCAGAAAAACTTGGCTTTATAAGACTTTTGAAATCCGTTTTGTGGTGGGGAGAATAAAAGTATTTTTAATTCGATCTTCGGCAATTTTGAAATACTCAGGTTCAAGCTCAAT
>JBDGRI010000050.1:0-14219 GCA_042218235.1 Candidatus Pacearchaeota archaeon | reverse complement strand
CTTCACTTGCTTTCTTCTCGAATATATAACCCCCGAACAAAACAAGAAAATGGAAGGCTACTGCGATTCCAAGTAAAGAAAAAACCATTGTACCAATTCTTCCCGCATCAGTTTGAGGGACCATGTCCCCGTAACCTATAGTTGTAAAAGTAATGACTGAGAAATATGCGGAATCAAACCTTTCCCATCCTTCGGTTCGGTGATAAAACTCGGTTGCTACGGCTATCAACAAGATTAGTACGGCAAGAGAAATTAATAGTTTTACAGGAAAACTCTTTTCCGCTTTTCTTTTCATATTTTTTAGAAAGGATTGATTTTTATAAAGTTATTTTTGATTGGCATATTTGTTAATCAATTCCATGGCTGTTTTCCCGTCAATTTGACCTTTAAATTCCTTCATTACAAGCCCCATGTAAGCATTTGGGTTCAATCCAGGCTTTTCTTCGATAATTTTCTTTACTCGGTTTTCTACTTGAGATGTATCGGCTTTCTCTATTTTAATTGCTTCTTTGAACGGCTTTCCAACTAAAAGATTTGAAAAAACTTCTTTTACATCGGATTCCTCGATTTTTTCTTCGGCTATTGATTGAAGAATGTCTTCGTAAAAATCTGAAACTTTGTTTTCCACTTCATTAAACTCCAAGCCTTTTTTGCTTGCTATCTCTTTAGGGAAGATAAGCATCATCTTGGCTACAAATTCGGGATTGTCATAATAATTCAGAAGTTCCTTGTATTCTTCAACCCTCTCTTGTTTGAGTAATAACCTTATCATTTCTTCACCAAGTCCTTTTTTCTTAAGTTCTTCACGTAGTTCACTTTTGAGTTTTGGCAAGTTCTTTTTTACATTATCGATTGTATTTCTATGGATTTTTAGTAATGGTAGGTCCGTTTCCGGATACATTCTGTCCGCTCCTGGCATGGGCCTTATGAACTTTGAGGTAGTGTCCTCAATAACTTTCCGAACTTCTTTTTCAGTTGGCTTTCCTTGGTCTGAAAGTTCTTTTTGTCTTTGGACCTCGTTTTCTATTGCTTGGACAAAAGTTTTCATGTCCTGAACTCCTTTCATTTCTACACGATTTTCTGCTCGAATAGAAAGATTTACATCTTGTCTTATTGTTCCTAAGCCTCTCTTGACCTTACAACTTCTTAAGATCTCTCCGATTTGTAAGGCAGCTTCTTTAGCTTGTTCAGGGTTTTGGATGTCGGGGGAGGTTACGATTTCAACTAAAGGTGTTCCAAGTCTATCAAGCCTGAAAACCGTTTTATTTTCTTCTTCATTGGTTTTTCTCGCAGAGTCTTCCTCAAGGCAAATTGTTTCAATACCTACTTTCCCGTAAGAAGTTTCAACATGTCCGTCCCTTGCTATTAGAACAGTTCTTTGGAATCCAGAAGTGTTAGATCCGTCGACAACAGTTTTTCTCATGATTTGCGTTTTTTGAAAGATTTTACAATTAAGTAAAAGTGATATTTGTAAAGTAACTTTCAAAGCCTCTTGATCGATTTCTTTTGGTGGTTCTTCATCCAACTCGACAAGACAATTATTTTCTCTATGAAATTCATAAGAATACTCTTTTCCTAAAGAAGCTTGGTACTGGGCTGCTACATCTACTTTGCCAGATTGGCCGGCTACAGCATGAAGCTTTCTGTGAACCTGAAAATCGGGAGAATCATTTCTCAAAATGGTCGGGCAATTGCAAAATAGTTTTTTTGTGTCTAATTGTTGGTGTATTTCCAAACCTGCTTTAAAGCCTAGCTCTTTATAGTCTAATTCGGTCATGTAAGAAATTTAGAAACAAATTTATTTAAAGGTTGGGTTACATGTCGGTAACATCTTTCCTGCCCCGGATTTCTGCTTTAGTAAGGTCTTTAATGAAATCCTCTAATTTCTTCTCAAAATCTTTGGGCACATTCTTGTCAAGGATAATGTCCGATTTTTTCTTCGGATCTAGAACTCTTTTAAACTCCTCTGCTGCTTTATAAGGATCCTTAAAATTTATATATTTTCTATTCTTGTTATATTTTCCTTGATCAACAAGGTAGCTTCCCCTTATATCATTATAAGAAACCAAATATGTTTTAGGCATACAGTTATGAATGCTCTCTATTTAATATAGTTTTTGGTCGTTAAGAGGCCTCCTTGTCAAATTTATCCAACCATGATTCATCTCTTCAAATACTTTTTCGCTGAGGTCTTTGAAATTATACTTCCTGGCAATAATTGCATCATAGAATGATTTTGCTATACTTTTATTCGGAAATACTTCGTTTGCCCAAAAAACACTGGAATTATTGGGGATTTGGTCCGTATTTAGAGAGTTTTCATGGTAACTTCCTGGATTAGAGCATGAGTCAAAAACAACATATTTTCTATTTTGGCCCTCTAAACACCTAAAAATGTCCTTTTTTTCGTATTTAATGTCGCCTAAATTAGTTGAATTACTGTGGCCTGTATAATAGAAGAATAACTCTTCGTAATCTTTTGATTTCTTCAACTCTGGAATCATTCTTTCGAGAGGAACTTCCTTTATTGCCTCGTAGTTCTGATCGGATAAGACCTGCTCCATAATGCTCATGTTTCTACGATTATCTTCATAGAACTTTTCGGGGTCTTCAAACAAACCCGGCTTTCCTTCAACTAATAGTGCTTTTTTCATAGACTTTCTAGGAAAAACCCATTTTATAAATCTTTCGAAATTGTTGTTACCAAATAGAAATAACTAATTTAGAGTCAAAATCCTGAAAAGGAACCAAAAGGCAATCAGGCCAAGCAAAATTCCTGCTGCGTATAGGAAGTACCTGTAATTATCCGGAGTTTTAAGTTTTCGGTGTAGAGAAAAATCTATTCCTGCTCCAAGGCTTACAAAAATCATGTCAGTAACTAGATTATAAATGCTATCTGGCCTGTCTTTGAACTTTTGCCCTAACTCTAGTAAAAGAACATTTTCAAAAACTTCCCAGAAAATCGCTGCAGCAAAAGTTAGACCAAAAATTGCCCATAAAGAAGTTTTTGAAATTTCTGAAAATCCTTTGTTCCAGAAATAAATATAAATCAGGTAGAAAGCCAGAAAGATTCCGACGCCCATTCCAATATGCCCTATGCTAAAATAATCGAAAGGAGCCAGGCTTACATTTTCGGCAGATTTTGCAACCCATGTTTCCATCATTCTTCAAGTCTGTCGTTAAACTCGCCAGCAACGTTTTCGAGCATTTTTTGTTTAATGCCTTCGTGAGAAAGAGACCAGTTTTCGTTCCCTAAAACCCAACCAAGCTTTACAAAAGCCGTTTCCGAATGCATGTCCTCCAAGAAAATTGCACCTGTATTTAGAAGTTCCCTTCCTGTAGAATAAACATAAGGGTCAACACGACCAAAAATTGTTTGAGAGGTCAAGCACACAGTCAGGCCCTTATTTATGGCTTCTTTTAATTTGGCAGTCCAGCTTTTTCGGGCCTCGCTTGTTGCTATTTGGCCTAATCCTAGAGCCTCGATGACAACACCTTTGTAGTTTTCAGCATAATAATCTAAAATTACAGGGTCTTGCCCAGGATAAAACTTTAGCAAAGCGACATTTTCATCGAATTTTGAAAGGGCCTGAACCTTAGATTTTTCGTTTCTCAGATTGTAATAAGAAATTCTTTCAATTTCATTCGGGTAGATTTTTGCTATCGGTTTGGAGTTAACTGCTTCAAAAGCATCTCTTCTGGAGGAGTGAAGTTTTCTTACTTTGGTACCTGGAAGTGCGTAGCAAAAATCGTCATTTTCAGAGGAATGACCTACAAGCATTATCTCTGCTATGTCGGAAGTGGCGGCTTTAGCAGCGCATTTTAAATTGAGATTTGCGTCGCTTGAAGCTCTGTCGACACTTCTTTGAGAATATGTTAAAACTACTGGCTTGTTCAATTCAGAGCCTTCTTTGCCTCTCAAAAAGAAGCTTAAAGCTGCTGAGGTGTAGTGGGCCGTATCTGTTCCATGAGTTACAATAACTCCCTCGATGTTTTTGTCGTTAAGGCTTTCCTTTACTGTTTTTGCTAATTTTTTCCAATCTTTTGAATCAATGTTTTCTGATCCTTTCATAAAAGGAACTTCTACTTTTGAAACGTTTGCTATATCAAAGATTTCAGGATAGAACTTGAAAAGGTTTTCAGGGTTTGTTAGCCACTTGACTGCTCCGGTTTCCGGGTCGTATTGGGAAGCGATTGTCCCTCCAGTAAAAATTACTGCCAGATTAGGCTTGTTTTCGTCTTGTTTTAGTTCAAGTTTTTGTTCTTCTTTAGTTTCTGCTTTCTCAAGAATTTTTATCTCTTTTGCGTCCTTTTTATTTAAGCCGATGTTATATCCTGAGTCGAGTTTTAGCAAAATTGTTCCGCTTTCATCTTCTGGAGATTCTAACAAAACGCCTTCATAAATTTCTTTAGAAAAATGGACTTCTACTTTATCGCCTGACTGAGGTTCTTGTGATTTTTGGGCCATGGTTTTATTACAAAAAGAACGTATAAAAAAGTTTGCGAGTCAAAACCTTAGATTAAAATAGATTGATTTCCCGTCATCTATTTCATTATTTAGAGGGTAGTTGGACTTTAACCAATTTATGCCTTCTTCGTTCGTTTTGTTCAACTTAACTTTAGTGTGAGGGATCGCTATCTCCTTGTCCAATCCACTTCTAGCCAAATGAGATGTTTCATTTATACTGAAATCCTTTATCCTGAATTTTTCATCAAGTTCAAAATAACTTATTGAAGCGCTTTGTACTTTTCCCAGAAATATCTTTTCTGTGGGAGGTAAATTTAATATTCTGCAAATGGAAGACAAAATTACCTTTTTGTGTGTCTAAACAAGAAAATTCTCTTTCTCATGATTTTTCTTTAGGTATTCTAAAAATCTTTGAACTCTTTTGTCTAGCTCATACTCTGTATCCTCTTTAAAATTCATTCTTTCCATGACTTCATGTCCTACCTCTCCGGGAACACGTTGCTGCCTAATTCTTTCAGAAATTTTAGCAGAAGGCAAATTGGCTTTCGATTTAATTAGTTTTAAAGTCTCTTTTGCCCTATTTTGAGGAGAGCAATATACAGAGTTTATTTTCAGGCCATTAAAATAATCTCCTAGCCTTTTAGATTGCTCTCTGCCAACCCACGTTAACTTATCAAAATTTTCGTTTTCGCCTATTTGCCCATGCCTAACAAAGTAAATTTTCATCTTTTTTAATAAAAACCTAGGTCTTTATTAATTTTCCTCAGAAAACAAAAAACGGGCGTACGAGGATTCGAACCTCGATTGTCGGGGCCGAAACCCGATGTTCTATCCAGTTGAACTATACGCCCTTTACCAACAACACAAAAAAGATAGCCCCTAATTTAAATCTTTATGGTCTAGGTTAATTTTAAATACAGCTTTTTTCTCAATTTCTTATGGCTAAAGAGTCTCAAGAAGGAATTCAAACAAAGAAGGAAGAAGATATTGCTAAGTGGTATGAAGAGGTGTGTTTGAAGGCAAAATTGGCAGAATTTTCTCCTGTCAAGGGAACTATGATTATAAGGCCTAAAGGCTACTACATTTGGGAAAAAATCCAAGAATACTTCAATAAAGAAATTGTTGAAGGCACGGGGGCAGAGAATGCTTATTTCCCACTTTTCATTCCTGAGTCTTTTTTCAAACGAGAATCGGAACATGCAGACGATTTTAATTTAGAAGTTGCGTGGATTGATCCTAAAGTTACGGGTACTGGAGAAAGGCTTGCTGTAAGGCCGACTTCGGAGACGATAATGTATGACTCTTTTTCGAAATGGATCCGTTCCCACAGAGATTTGCCATTGAAAATAAACCAGTGGAGTAATGTTGTTCGTTGGGAGACCGAAACCACAAAGCTTTTGTTAAGGTCTAGAGAGTTTTTGTGGCAAGAAGGGCATTGTGTTTATGAAACAAATGAAGAGTGTGAAAAAGAGACGCGTCGTTATATTGAACTTTATCAAAAACTTTGTGAAGAGGTTTTAGCATTGCCCACTCTAATAGGCCAAAAAACGGACAAAGAGAGGTTTGCAGGGGCTGAATATACTTACACAATTGAGGCATTTATGCCTGACGGTAAAGCAGTTCAATCCGGGACATCACATAACTTAGGGCAGGGATTTGCTAAAGCATTTGGGATTTCATATTTAGGTAAAGACGAAAACAAACATTTGCCTTGGCAAAATTCTTGGGGCCTTTCGACAAGGCTTTTGGGAGGTGCAATAATGACACATTCAGATAACAAAGGGCTTGTTTTACCGCCAAGAGTTGTGAAAAACAAACTAGCAATAATTCCGATCCTCTTCGAAAATTCTAAAGAACAAGTTTTGGAAAAAGCCGAAGAAATAAAGAACAAACTTTCAAGTTATAGGCCAATATTGGACGACAGGGAAGAATACTCACCAGGCTGGAAGTACTCGGATTATGAACTAGAAGGAATTCCTTTAAGACTTGAATTAGGGCCTAAGGACTTAGAGAAAGATTCTGTAATGGTTGTTAAAAGAAATAATTCTGAAAAAATACAAGTGAAGATAGACGAACTTGAAGAAAAAATTCCTGAAGTACTGGAGAACATGCACAAAGAATTGCTTGAAAGTGCGAAAGAAATACTAGAATCCAACATTGTGGAGGTTTCTGATTGGGAAGAATTTAAGCAGGCCATTGAAAATAGAAAAATTGTGAAAACCCTGTGGTGTGGAGAAACTCCTTGTGAAGAAGAAATTAAAGAAGAAACTGGCGGAGCTAGTTCAAGATGTATGCCATTGGACCAAGGCAAGGTTTCTGGAAAATGCCCTCATTGTGGGAATGATGCGATAACGGAAATCTATTTCTCTAAGAGCTATTGATTTCGCTTTAATCTTTCAGAAATTTCTCTAACTTTTTCTTTAAAATCTTCTAAATCCTCTTTTCTTATTTTTGCTCCAACTGCTTGATCATGGCCTCCTCCAGAAGAGTCTTCAAAGCTCGCTTCTTCAAATGCAGTTTCCAAAATTTTCTTTACGTTTTTTCCCCTTCCCGAAACGTTTGCAAAAGATTCGTTTGAAATATATGCAACAAATATTACTTTTTCTGGGTTTTTGTATTGTAGTCTATTTGAAATTTCAGAACTCATACTAGTATCTCCTCCGTATTCGAAAAAAATCAAATCTGCTGATTCATCTATCTCCTCTTTAGCTTTAGAAATAATTTTTTCATATCTTTTCACAACTTCTCGATATTTTTGGTGCATTTCAAGATTTTCTTCTTTTTCTTCTAGAACTTCGTAAGGAGATTTTGCCTTTTTAAGAAAAGAAAGCATTTTCATCACGTTGCTTGTTCTGTCTTTAAGTCCATGGTTTAGCATTTGTGCTAACTTTCCAATTTCGGAATTGTAATAGATTTCGAAAGGGTCTTTAGAATTTATTGCAAGGTCTGGATAGAGTTCCCTGAATTTATCGTAATAATCTGGCAAAAACCTGTCTGCAATGCAACCGACAACCCCCAACCAAAGATCTTTTTCCTCTCGAGAGACCATGTAAGAAATATAAGTTGTAGCCGAAGGCCCAGAATAATCTCTGAAGGGATTAATATATTCAACAAATTTGGGCATTTCCTTTACTTCTTCTTCGGAAGCTTTGTGGTGATCTATCCAGACTAATGGAATATTCTTTTGTTCGATAGCATCAAAAAAACTTTGGTTTATTACGGGAACATCTAGAACAAAGATACAGTCGGGATCATTTTGCTCAATTTTTTCCATATATCCGTCGTTTAATGGCGAACCTTTTACAGGAAATGCATTTCCCCTCCTAATCTTTCTCTGCAAAATCATAGTGCTACAAAGACCGTCCGGATCATTGTCAAAAAAGAACATGGGGTTTTGGGAACTTTCTAGACTATTGTTTAATTCTTTAAGAATCTCTTGCTTAATCATAGTTAATCTAAAAAGACAGTCTTTTTAAGTAATTTGCTTTCCAACCAGGATTTTGTCCCTTAAGTTTTTTAGATCCTCTAAGAAACTTTCGACAACCTTGGGGTTCGTGAGAATTTTTGATATAGATTCTTTGTTAGCTCCAAGAACCTTAGTCAGATTCTTAAACTCCTTAACGAGCTTGTCTACCTTGTACTCTGGAAGGTTTGTTTTGCCTAATATCCTGTATCCTTTTGGCTTAATATCTTTTCCATAAGAATCTCCAAACAAAGATTTAGAGATATTAGATGTTTCTACAAGAGAGTCGAACCTCATCTCCTGAAGAATTTTATCGACCTTTGAATACCTTGCTTTAAAATAATCTTTAAGAATAAGGCTTCTTGTTTTGTCTAGGCCCGCGGTAAGTTCTTTTAATCTCATGTTAACTATCAGCCCCTCATTTCCTAGTTCTACTAATTTCCTTCTAACCATGTTTGAGATCCTCTTTATTATCTCTATTCTCTTTAAAACACTACAAATGTCTTCCACCGTTACTATATCACTTATTTCGAGTACATTGAGGTTGTTAATGGTCTCTTTGTATATCTCTTTTTGTTTTTCCAGTATCTGTAAGGTCTCCGTAGCCTTCCTTAAAACTTCGGCCCCATCACCTAGAACGTAACTTTTATCTCCATAATATACGGTTATCTTGTTTTTCCTCTCAGAGACAGCGATTGTTATCGTATTTAGCTCTTTAGCAGTTCTTTCTGCAGACTGGTGCCTTGTACCGGTTTCTTTTGTAGAAATTTTTACATCGGGTGCTAGGAGAGTGTTAACATGAGTGATTTTTTCCATGTCTTCAGAAAAGATTATTGCTCCATCCATCTTAGCTAATTCCACAAGTTTTTGTGGCGTAAATTTAGTGTCTACCTTAAAACCTCCTGTCCTTACGCGTGAAATTCCTTCCTTAGAAACGACTATTAAGGCGCCCATTCTTGCCCTCATTAAATCATCTAATGCTTCACGAATCTTTGTACCAGGAGAGAATTTTTTTAATACATTGATAAATTCCTTTTCTCCCTCTTCTAATTCTTCTCTTTTTTTATTGTTTTTTTTCTTTTCAGTCATAGAAATCCTCCGTAATTTGTGTGTTCCCTAAATATATAAGATTTTTTGAGAATCTAGTCCACAATTTCGGTTTTAAGCTTATCGTAACCAAAAAAATCGGTAGTGTAATTATACGCGCCTGCGTTTAGAAAAACGATTTTGTCGCCTATCTTTGGATTTTTTAGCTTAACTTTATACCTAAAAATGTCGTCCCGAGTAGGAGAATTTCCTTTAATCAAATAATTTTGACCTTCTTCATTTTCTGAAAGTTCATTCTCTACTAGCATTTTTGTTTCTGTTATTAAGGTATCTAGTGCACATTTGTAGATTGTTGTGTTGAGTACCAAAGTATTTTTTTGCACCTGGATTATTTCTGTTTCTAACTTAATGGGTGGAGCTGCCAAAAACCTTCCTGGTTCAAGATAGACATCTATCCCGTAACTTTCTAAAAATTCCTTCGCAACCTTTAGTTTAGAGATTATATATTGGAAAACATCTAGATTATGGCTACGATATTTTACTGGCAAGCCACCTCCAAGATTGACGTTCCCTAAAATTTCTAGTACTTCTTCTTCAAGAGAATCTTCGAGCTCTTCTTTTATTTCCCACTCACTGGTATTTTGTGACTTTCTATGTAAATGGATTCCGAGTTCCGAGACTTCCTCTCTCTTGTTTAAATCTTTCAAGATGTCGTTTGCTTTTTTTGCCGGAAGCCCATAAACAAAATACTTTCCGGAGCCTACTCGATGCTCTTGAAACCTCATTCTTATGGATATGTTAGCTTTTTTCCCATATTTCTTTGCTGCTAACAAAACATTTTCCAAATCAATCTCATTGTCTATTACGAAATTTTTGACCCCTCTTGAGAAGAGAGACTCAATCTCTTCTTGGCTATTTGCTTGGGTAAAAAACCAAGCCCTCTCACTTGCCCCCAAATTTTCCAGCTCTCTTATAGAATGGACCGAGAAATCTAAGCTCTCTCTATTGTTTTTGAGCAAGTCTCCCGCATCTTGATTGGTTTTATAGCTATAAGAAATACTGAATCCTTCTTTTTCTAGTAAATTTACTTGCTCATTTAGTTTGGATTTTGAAAGAACGAACTTTGCTTCAGACATTCTATTCTGCTATCTTGCATAAGAATTTAATTGTTACTTCTTTTTCTGTTCCTTTTCCCTGGAACCTCAAAGGCGACTCGAAAGAAGCTTTATAGCCTTCTGGAATTTTAGGTTGCTCTTTGCCTTTTATGGAAAGAAACAAAACCTCTATTTCCGTTTCATCATTGTAAGTGAGACCTAGGCTTTCCAGTATTGAAGTGTACCAAGAAGGTGCTGTAGGAACTAGCTTTTGGGAGTCTGCCCCGTTTTCTTTGAGGAACTTGTCTACATAGTTTGTCAGATTTATATAAAACCTAGTATTTCCGAACCTTATAGATGCAAGTCTTTCGGATTCATTCATTTTCTAAGAAACCTTGATGATTTAATTTATCTAAAACTGAAGACATTACTAGAGGAAAGTTTATTGTTACGTCGCCTATAACAGTAGCTGCCTGAGAATCGTCCTTTATTTTTCCCCAAGACTTGGCCTCTTTAGTAGTTGCTCCTGACATGCTTCCAGAACCAGTACTTGAAGTTGTGAGATAAACAGCATAATCAAATCCTCCTGAAAGCAAAGCCGAAAAAACGGCATAGTGTTTTGAGATGCTTCCTCCTAAAGAAATTAGTCCTTTTTTATCGTCAAAACTCAGACTTTCTATCGCGCTACCTAGATCACCTACTGTATCTGTTATGAAATCTGGATATTTTTGTTGGAACATATAGAGATGGAAGCCAAAACTAGAATCTGCTATTCCGGGGCAATATACTGGAATGTCGTTTTTTGCTGCTTGAAAGAGGATTGAGTTTTCGTCATTTAACATGAGCCCCATTTGCTTTAGAAGTTCTGAAATCTTGATATGTTTTTTATTATGGTAAATCCTTTCCAATAGAGAATTCATTTGGTCTTCAAACTTCATATAGCTTTCGTTTCTTATTAGCAGATTGCCTACTCTATTAGATCCTTTTTCATGTAATTCAACATCGTCTACAGAAAAATCAGAGATTTCGAATGATTCGCCAGTGGCCTTCATTATGTCTTCTTCAATTGCACCTGAGGTTGTTACCAATATGCTTGGAAATTTTAGGTTACAAAGTTGTGAAAAAAATCCTCTTAGTCCCGAAGTGACCATGTTAGATGTAAAGGTCAAGAATATCTTTGAACCTGAATGCTTCATTTTCAAAATTGAATTTACGGCCTCTTTAATCTCTACGGCTTGGTACCCTACAGAGCCTAAATTTTCCGAGAGTTCTTCAACAGTCATTGCTGGCTTCCAATTAAAATCTCTTACTTTTTTCATAGACAAATTAGCTTTAAACGGCTTTTAAATTTTCTGAAGAAAAATCATTTTTCAACGGTTTTCCCGAAAATTTTGATTTGTTCTGACTTACAAAACCTATCAACCAGCCAATTTTTTTCGGGGGCCTCAAAAGGCAAATTAACCAAAAACTTGTTTCTCTGCTTAAGCAAACTTGTCAAATCTTTTGATTCTGAAACAGGCAATTTTGAGAAGAATGCGTCCGATTGTTTTTCTGCTAGTTCCTCGGGACTATATGTTCCTTTGGGTCTAAAATAGGAAACAGTGTCTTTACCTGATGAATAAAAGATTGCATTATAATCTATAGAAACGTTTCCTTCCTCAAGGTAATTTACCCTAAAAGTTTCGTCAACCCAATTTCCTGTTAGCCCTTTGTAAATGTTGCTTTCCCCGACATTTAGGAATTTTCCTTGGTTGTTTTGGATATTGAAAATAAAATCGTAATTTTTTTGGCCGCTTGGACCAAAAGTAAAATCTACTAGCTCGCCTTTCTGGTTTTGGTGTTTTGCGTACATTCTAGCATAAATCCTTTCTGCTACCCCGTCACCATTTTTGTCTATAATCCTTCTATCGATTTTTCCCTGTGATCGGTCTTCTTGATCTAGCCTGTTCAATACATATGAAGAATAGCCTTCTGATCCAAGTGTCAGCCCTGAAGAAGTCTTCTCAGGATTAAAAAACAGCCCTACTCCTGCCATACTAACTAAAGCAACCGCCAAATTTTTTCGGTTTAACATTGTGTTGTGACCATAAAAGCGTAATTTAAATAACTTTGGTTTAGAAACTTATATTTACAGTCGAGGTTTCACGGTAGTCTACGGTTTTCCGATCTAGCCTATCTAAGCTTTCTTCTACTTTCTCTGGAAGAAGTTTTCCTCTCCAATAATCTGCAGCATCGGTCTTATTTTTTGTGCTTAAGTGATCTACATAAGCATCTTTCGCATCGCCAACATAAGGAACCCAACTAACTAGATCGTAAGCAGCAGTCCTTGATATAAGCCCGACCTCATACATTGTCCTACTAGAGGTATTTATCTTTACACCTCCAAAAAACTCTTTTGCCCTTCTTTCGTGCGGTTCTAAAGGAGGAGCGTTACCTCCTACCCAATCATCCTGAGAAGTCTCGTAAAGTACATCAGAGTTTCTTTCGGAACCGTCTTTTTTGTCTTCCGTTTCGTATAGGGATTCTCCTGATAAACTTTTGTTGTCTGAAACATATGGAGACTCATGTCTTTCGCCTTGTGAATTTCTAACGTTTGCACTTTCGTTTTCATAGGGAGAACCGGAAGATTTTTGTTTTTGTTGATCTGAACCTGAAGAATTATCTACATAAGGAGAATCTTCTGCCCTGTTAGGATTTGGTTGGTAATTTCTTTCTTGATTTGAAGAGCTTTTTTCTGAATTATTACTGGAATTATTATTTCCTGAAAATAAGCCTATTATTGCGTCCACTCCCTGCACAATGTTAGCTACATCATTTGCAGTATTAATTGCCTTGTCGAAATTGCTTTGGCTTCTGGTATTTCTACGATTCCTTGCATTACTACCGTCGGAACTATTTGTAGACCTACTAGATCCTTTGAGAACGAAAGCAGGCTCTCCATTATGACTGCGTCTTAGAGCATTATCTAAATTATAAG
The DNA here is from genome assembly GCA_042218235.1 of Candidatus Pacearchaeota archaeon. Taxonomy (GTDB): domain Archaea; phylum Nanobdellota; class Nanobdellia; order Pacearchaeales; family GW2011-AR1; genus JBDGRI01. Next base: position 1,170 of record JBDGRI010000050.1, on the reverse strand, counting down.
AAACGCACTTTCCATCGTAACTTGTTACTAAATCATCCTGAATATAAAATCCGTCAGAATTTCCTTGTACATAATAATTAACATGGTAATAACCTCCATCCCTGCTTATTAATGGCTTATTATCTCCTTTCTCGTTTTCACAGACAGTTTCATTTTGGCCTTCGGCCTTTTCGGGAGAAATAGTTAAAGCAGCTAATGAAATAGTTGTTCCTACAACAGCCTTGCTAAAAAGGTTATTTGAAGCCTCCGCCAGCTTCTCCAACCGCCTAGCCATAATCGTAGACAATAAAGCCCGGTATTTATTTTTTTCGGAATACCGATTTTACGGAAATCCTTTTAAATTTCGGAAAACTAGTTTTTGTACAATGAATAAATTTGTTTCAATACTTTTAGGACTTGTACTTATTGCAGGAGCAATCCTAGTTTGGCATTTTTCGTCTGACTGGGGCAGCTTCTGGAACTTCGGAACCGCCGCTTGGGAATTCCTTAAAGGAGGAGCAATGTGGCTAGTGATTCTCATAGGAGTTGCTCTGACGATTGTAGGAATAAGCGAGCTTAAAGAGTAATTTTTTCTTTACTTATTTTTTTATTTAAAACAACTATCTCCCCAGAAAGATTAAAACCCCTTCAATTATTGCTGCGATAACCAACAGAGGAATTATTATTAGCAAGAATGTCTTTCCTGATTTAACGAGGTTTTCTTTCAAACTTCCGAATTCGTCTTTGTTTATTAGCGAGGAACCTAACCTCAATCCTAGTGCAAAAGAAATGAATACCGCCGGAAGCTCAAAAATTCCGTGTGGCAAAAGCTTCCACAATGAAAGAATTCCTTCTTCTTCAACAGACATATTCGCAACAAACCCTATTATGTATCCGTTTGAAATGGCAAAAATTACAGGAAAAATCCCTAAAACAATTCCTAGTGCAACACCCATAAAACTACTCTGAAGGTTGTTTAAGAAAATGTATCCGCTTAGTTCAGAAGCGGACATGCCCTTGGTCTTTTCAACAATTTCTTGCATGAATTGGTTTATTTGTTGGGAGACTTGGTCGGGAGTCGGAAACAAAATAGCCGAAAATGCAGAAACCACAAATATTGCTATTACGACCCAAACAAAATTCCGAGAACTTTTAATGTATTCCCAACTATTTTTGTATTCCTTTTCTAAA
>JBDGRI010000005.1:0-6924 GCA_042218235.1 Candidatus Pacearchaeota archaeon | reverse complement strand
ACTTGAGGTAGTGGTACTTGGTTGTTGTGGTGGTTGTGTGTTTCCCGAAAAGAACCCGCCAAAAAAGCCGGTTGTTTCTTGAGAAGACTTTTTAGAGTATGAAGGACTTTCGGAAGTCGTTTTTTCTTGGCCTGAAGATTTCGTCAAATCCAAAACTTCGTCTTTCGGCTCCACTGGGGGCTTTTTGGTTTTTCCCCCTTCACTTTTTGAAGAAGAGGCCTTTGTTAAATCTACATAATCTTTGTTCTTTTTCTTCCTTCTAAAAATTCCCATATAGTTTTTAATTTTTGTAGAATTATAAATTTTTGTAGTTTAGAAACATTTTTTAAAAGCAAAATCTAGATTTTGTTATGGTCGAGAATGTTGAAGAGATCATAGAAAGGGTTAGTCCCTACTATAAGAAGAAAAAAGAAAAAGAAGGTGAAGCTCCCGAAGCAAAACATGAGTTGACTTATGATTCACCTTCAGAACAATTAGAAGGAATTTATTTTTTTATATTGGATTTAATGAGGGACATGGGATTGGACACTGAAAAACTTGTCGATAATTTTTCGGCTTCGGCAGGATCCAGCTATTTTTCTGAGCAAGGAAATCGGGCAACTGCAATGCAACAGCAAGGCGTGCAACTAATGGAAAGAGTTAATTCCGTTGCTAGAACCGTTTTGAATATAATTTATGACTTAAGAGACTTCCAGACAAGGCTGGAGCATTATGATAACCTTTACGATAAAGACAAAACTGTTAGAGAGGCTGCGAGACTGGCTTTAAAACAAATCTACATGGACAAGGTTGATATGCAGAAAGGTAATTCCGCAATAAAAATCTTGGCAACCCAAGGAGGTTTTCCTATGTTGATAGATGCATTTTTAGCTGCAAAGGATGAAAAACAAGTAGACGATATGGATCTTAATGATAGACAAAAAAGGATTTTAAGGCCAAAGGTTCAGGATTTCAATTCTTGGGTTGAGAAGTCGGAAAAAGAATTAAGGAAAAGATATGATATGGAAAGAAATTATTTGAAAAGCCAGGTTAATAGCTTGAAACTTTATTCCCGTTGGGCTAAGCCCTACATGAAAGCAGCTCAGCAATTGGAACAAAAAGAGCAAGGGACTAACCCTGATATGGTTAAAAGTTTCAATACTCTGATTTTGGAGTTAAGTCTTTTAGGAAAACAGAAATTTGATATTAAGTCTAAGGCTAAAGCTGGAGATTTGCCTTACGAACTTTCTAAAGACAAATATCTTAAAATGTTTAAAAGAAAATATTATTCTTGTGTTTTGGTTGATTTTTACTTTAGGGGAATGCCACAACAAGCAGGAGCTCAAAGCCAATATACTTTTGGCGGTAAGACTACGGTTACATTTAAAGCATATTCTTTGAACGAGGAAGAGCTTGAAAAACTTAACGCAGAAATTGAAGGTTCGGATTTGAGAAATGCATTGAAAACCATCGAGGGAATTACCGATGAGGGGTTGGAGAGACTTGAGCAAGACATTCAAGAATTTATGAGTGATGCTGAAACAGAACATTTGTTAGGGAAAAAGAAAGAAAAAGAAGACAAGGCTAAAAGCAACCAAGGTGCAAATCCATTTTTGGCCTTAATCGGGCATTACGAAAAATCTTCTAAAGGCTCTGAAAAACCTAAAGGCAAAGACGACAAAATAAAATCCGATAGCTGGTTGGAAAAAACTTACTTGAGGAAGGAAACCGCCGGAGCTGCTGCTGGAGTAGCCTTCAATTTATTTGATACCTACAAGAAAGCAAACGGAATGTTGACATATACATAATCGTAAAGATTTTATATGGGGTTTTTCTTGTGTTGATATGGCGGAAGAGGAAGAATTTGAAGAAAGTTCAAATGAAGAAATTTCTGAAGATGAATTATCCACGGGAGAAGATTCTGAAGATGACGAGAATTCTGAACGTGAAGAATCTGAAACTGAAGAGAAAGAGGAATCTGAAGAAGAAATTCCGGGAATCAAAAAGAATGCATATCAGGAAAACTTTTCTTCAGACATAGTTCATGAAAGAGACAGACTAAAAGAGCTTTTGGACCAAACAGATTTTTCTCCTAGTGAGGGCAGCAGCCTAAGGACGGAGAATCTTGAAAGAATAGCCATTTCTTCACCTGCATTTTCTCAATCTGGATCTCGGGCTAGAAACAACGAAGAACCTTACCAAAGCTTTTCAAATGCTTACTCTGAAAGTGATGCTTATCATACTAGCATTTATCAAGAAAGAAGTTACGAAGAATATAGATATTGGGGGCAAAACGATCAAGACTTAAGTCCTGGTCCAGATTCTTCAGGAGGAACTGGAAATTCCACGACATACGATCCAAAGCCTGTAGAAAACTTTGAACAACAAAACAGAACTGATTTGGCAATTGGTGCTGAGAAGGAGAGGAAAGAATCCAGAGAGAAGTATCGGCTTCGTTAATTATATAAATTGTGATATATTATATATAATATGACGCAAGGAAATTACAGCATTAAAGACCTTTATGCAGGAGGAACTTCTAGTTTTAGCCCGAATTATGGAGAGACGTTTACAGGCCAACATGTTCCTGCAGGAAAATTAGGTGTTTCCCAAAATCCAGGTACAGCAAACCAATTAGCGGAACTAGACAAAAGTTTAAAGCAAGGAACTAAAACGGCGGAGGTTCAGGCATTGGATCCGTCTTTATTTGAAGCTATTCCTAAACACCAATTCGAGGATATAAGGAGAACAGCGAAACTAGCAGGCGCTAAGGCTACAATGCATGCTCCTGTTCAAGAAATGGATCCCGCAGGCGTCTCGGGAAGAGAGCAAAGGTGGTCCGAATTAAACAGAAAGCAGATAGAGAAACAACTTAAAGATGTAGCAGACAAGGCACACCTCATGGACCAGGACGGGAATATGCCGATAACCATTCATAATTCTAATGTTCCGGGAAACGTTTGGGAAAAAGACCCGGAAACAGGAGAAAAGAGAATAAGTTCAATGACCATGATAGATAAAGGCACTGGGGCTATCCAGAAACTTGAAGAAGAAGAAAAGTACGAGGATGCTATTCAGGCGGCAGAAGCAGAGCTTCATGGAGAGAAATCCCGTATTGGAGAGAAGAGGACTTGGACCCCTCAAGAAAAAATAGATAACCAAAACAGGACATATTGGCAAGACCAAATAGACCAAACCTTCTTCAATAAAGAGAGGGTCGATGAACTGATAAAGGGCAATGAACCGAAAATACAAAAGGCACTGGAAATGATGCAGGAATACGGGGTAGAAAATAAAAAGGACCAAGACAAATTTCTTCAAGACTATCCGGAGCTTAAAGAACCTTTAAGAAAATTCGAAGCTGCTCAATCATATTTGCAAGACATTAACAAAAAAGTCAGTAATTTAATCGATGAGGGCTTTAAGTTTTCTGCAAATGAAAAACAAAAAGAGAAGTTCAAAGAGCTTAATGAAGAATATAAGGAAAGGATAAAGGAATCTAGAAGCATAACTGAGAGGACCGAGGAAATCCAAAAACTAATGGAGGAAATGAAAAGAAGGGAGTATGTCCCTAAAAAATACGAAAATCTTCAAGAATTTCAGAAGAAAAAAGCCAAAGAAACATTCGCTAATGTTGCTATGCATGCTTACGATAACTATGGAGATAAAGCGCCAGTTGTTTCTATAGAAAATATGTTTCCTGGTCAATTTGGTTTTGCTAAAGGTGAAGAAATGAACGAATTAATACAAGAATCCCGAAGCGATTTTATTAATCGAGCCCAAAAACCAAAAAGCCAAGGAGGACTTGGCCTTAGTAAAAGCCAAGCAGAAGAGAAAGCAAACAAATTAATAGGAATGACTTTTGACGTTGGTCATTTAAATCTCCAGAAGAAGTATGGATTTAGTGATAAGGATTTACAAAAAGAATTTTCAGAAATGGCTAAAAACGGGACATTGAAACATGTACATCTTACAGATAACTTTGGGCATCATGATTCGCATTTAGGCCCTGGAATGGGAAATGTCCCATTTAAGAAATATTATGAAGAAATGAAAAAACAAGGCTACGACCCTAATCAAATAGACCAGATTGTCGAGGCGGCTGCTTTGCCAAATAATTTCGGTACGATGATGTATCCTGCTTCGGTTGAGGGAATGGGTAGCCCTATTTACGGCAATAATGAGCAGCCTTACTGGAACCAAGCTCCAGGTTTACAGCAAGGGTATTCTCCAGGTTATGGGGAGTTTTTGCCTCAAGGACACTTTAGTCAGTGGGGAGCAGGATTTTCACAACTTCCTTCGGAACTAGGAGGCTCAATGGGGGGCAGTGGCGGAAGCAGAGTAAGTGGAAACCCAATGGAATAATTTAAAAAAGTGATAAGATTTGTATAAAAATAAAAGATGGTGGCAAAAAAGAAAACTTCTAAGAAAGCAAGTAAGAAAAAATCTAGTTCAAGTAGTGCTAAAAAAACATCTAAAAAGAAAACTACAAGTAAGAATAAATCTGCCCCTAAGAAAAAACAATCTGATACTGAGGCGGTTTCTCCCGAAGATGAGATAAGCGAAACAGAAAAAAAGAAGTTCCCAACATTAAGGCTTCAAACAGAGCATGAGGTTGCCTTAGATTTTGCTTCTAGGGCTTATAGTACGTTCGGAAAAATCATTAAATCAATAATTCTTTTCGGTTCGACCGCAAAGAGGCAACAAGTTGCCGGTTCTGACATAGACATAATAATTGTTATTGATGATGCTTCAATAAAATGGAGCCAAGAGGACATAGCACATTATAGAGAAACGCTAAACGAATTGTTGAAAGTCAATCCTTACAACTGGAATCTTCATATAAATACTGTAAAACTAAATACTTGGTGGAGGGACATGATGCGTGGAGACCCGGTAATTTTGAATATAATAAGAAACGGAGAAACTTTGATTGATGAGGGAGGGTTCTTTATTCCGCTTAAAGCACTTTTAGCCAAAGGAGAAATAAAAGCAACTCCTGAGGCAATTTATACAAGTCTACAAAGAGCACCAGGGCATTTACAAAGAAGCAAGTCTGCTCAACTAAGTACAATTGAAGGCATTTATTGGTCGATGGTTGATGCTGCCCATGCCGCTTTAATAGCAAAAAATGTTTTCCCGGCCTCTCCCGAGCATGTTACTGAAAAATTAACAGAAAACCTTGTTGAAGAAAAACTATTGAAGCCAAAATATGTTAAATGGTACAAAGAAGTTTTGGAATTGCATAAGAAAATTTCACACGGAAGAATAAAAGACCTAAAAGGTCAAAATATCGATGAGTGGCAAGATAGGGCTCAAGAGTTTGTTTCTGTTATGACGGGTGTTGTCGATAGAATTGTTGAAGATAAATAATTAGTTATCTGTTTTTGTGGCTTTTTTAGCTTCGCCGATTTCGTTTCCTTTAAATTCTCGGCTTATCTCTACGATTTGGCCATCCTTTTCCTGGTAAGTTTTGTGTAATTCTAAACCACCTCCCTTGTCTTGGAAAGTTTGGTAGTAATTAGTATTAGAGAAAGATTCAACGTTGTATATTTTTTCTACTTGGCCAAATTTGTTTGTCAAAGTTTTTCCTTCCTCCATTACAGAAGGAAGTTGCATTTTATTGTCTTTAGAAAAAAGATAAGGACGCTCGTCGTTGTTGGATTGAACGCCCTCTATTCCGTTAATAAAATTGTAAAGAGAGTTTTTCATTTAAAATTAAGCAGCTTTTTTACTTTCTCCAGATTCGCCTGAAACCATTTTTTCAAGGTTGTTCTTTATGTCCTCGTTTTGCTTGTCAAGACCTACTTTAAGCCTATTGCCCATCTGGAATTTTTGGTACGTTCCCATAAGACCTTGAACAAACTTATCCTGCTCTTCAAGTTTTTGATAATCGCCTACAGACATTTGGTTTATCTTTTCTTGGTCATAGTTGCCTTGGTCGTCAGTCGGCCAATTAGGTTTTAAATCCATAGGCCTCTTGTCTTGGTAGCTTTCAGCAACTTTGTTTTTATCTGCCCCTACTGCTTCTAAAATATCTCCAACATATAGTTGAGAAAGAGAATTCATATAGTGGTTATTAGCAAATTTTCCTATATCCTCTTCATTAACAGAACCTGAAAAGGGAGTCCCATTTTCGTCTCTACTAGCTTTTAATTGCTCTGCTAAAAGATTATATTCTTGGCCTGTTGCAGGATCCTTTATTGTAGCGTTACCGAGATTTTCCTCATAAAGTTTAGAAAGTGCTTGGGCACCGCCTTTACCGAAGGTCCCAGATTTTTGAGCATTATATGCTAAAGCTATGTCAGCAAGAGCAGAAGGATTTCCGTTTACACCGGCGGTTTCCTTCGCATACTCATAAGACAATTGCTTTATCTTTTCGTCGTTTGTTTGTTCTTGTGTCATTTTGATTTTTTGTTGATTTATTTTACACAAAATCTATGTATTGGTGATTTATAAATTTTTCGAGTTTGTTGTATTGGTTTAGTAACAACACCTATCTATGCTATAAGCATTGTTATCTAACCTATTATGTTGAGGAATCCGTACTTTAAAAATTTTTTGGTTTGTTGTGACCAGATGGTAAGAACAATTACTTAGAAGGCTTGTATTCTTGGTTGACCCTTGTACTGCAAGGCAACTTCGGCCTGATTTGCTTTAGAAGATTTCTGGCATAGTTTTCTGCCTTTTTGCTTCCGACGGCAATAAAGAATATTTCGCTTCCTTCATTAAGTAAAGCTGCTGAGCCTGAAGGCTTCCCGTAAGCCTCTCTCATACCGGTCTGCATACGGTCAGCTCCCGCACCAGTAAGCATTTTATTCTCTCTTTGAATATGATGAGGGAACGGAATAACCTTGAAATGATATTGATCTGAAAGCTCTTTTTGTAATTCTTTATTGAGATGCTGTCTGCACGATTCTAAAGCATTATGCCTTGCTTGAACAA
>JBDGRI010000049.1:0-5094 GCA_042218235.1 Candidatus Pacearchaeota archaeon | reverse complement strand
AACTTCCACATTCAATATAACTCTGTAAAAGACCAACAATGGAGAAAAATTTTCTTAGCTTTTGCATTTGCAATAGACATAACTTTCTTCGAACGATAACTACATCCTAAACTTTCCTTTAGAAAACTTCTTCATCATTTTTTGAAGTTGTTTTTGAGACATTCCTTGAGAGGGATCCATTCCAGACATCGAAGTATCCTTAACCATCTCTTTCAACATTTTGTATTGTTTCAATAAAGCTCTAAGCTCACTTCTGTTAACGCCGGAACCATTAGCAACTCTTCTTATCCTTGAAGTTTCTTTTTCAAAAACATCTGGATTTTCTCTTTCATACTTTGTCATAGAGTTAACTATATGTTGCCATTTCTGTACCTTGTTTTCCTGAGATTCTAATTCCCCATCAGGAATATTGGCTTTACCCATTCCGGGAATCATGGACTTCAACTTACTCATCCCTCCCATGGAAGACATCGACTTAACTTGCTCTATAACATCATCCAAAGTAATCTTTCCTTCCTGCAAACGCTCTTGAATTTCTTGTTGCTTTCCTGAATCAGAAGCAGACTGAACTTTTTCCAACAAAGACTTCAAATCCCCCATCCCTAAAACTCTGGACAAAAATGCCTCAGGGTCAAAGGACTCGATGTCATTAACTTTCTCTCCAGTTGTAATAAAGTAAATTCCTGCTCCGGTCTCATAACAAGCAGTCAAAGCTCCTCCTGCCTTAGCAGTAGAATCCATTTTAGTAATGATAACTCCTGAAATATCTAAAGAATTCTGAAACTCTTCAGACTGTTTTTTAGCAGCCTGTCCAATATCAGCAGGCATAACCAAAATCTTTTCTGTTGGTTTAACAGTTTTGTCTAAATTCTCAACTTCTTTAACCAAATCTTCATCTAAAGTATGTCTTCCCGCAGTGTCTACTAAAACCAAATCATAATTTTCAAATTTGCCTTGCTCTTCAAATTCTTTCCACGTCTCAACAGCATTGTCTTTTTCCATATCAACAAAAACATCCATATTATGATCATTTCCAAGCTGTTGCAACTGCTCTTTAGCTGCAGGCCTGTGAACATCCAAACCGACCAAAGCAACCTTCTTTCCTCTCTTAGAATAATAATTCCCCAGTTTGGCGATTGTTGTAGTCTTACCAGCTCCATAAAGCCCCAAAAGCATAATTCTATTTTGTCCTTTTTCTAACTCAAGTTCCTTACTTTCGCCAAGAATCTTAACCAATTCATCGTAAAGCAACTTGACTAAATGTTCTTTCTTCTCCACATCTTTAATTCTCTCATCAAGGGCCTCTTTCTTAATCTTGTCCGTAATTTGTTTAACAAGTTTAACGTTAACATCCGCCTCAATCAAAGCTCTCTGAAGGTCCCTAACAATCTGGTCAACCATATTCTTATCCAAAAATACAGCATTAGCTAACTTGTCTCTAGCCTTCTTTAACGTATTCCCTAACTTCTCTAGCATAAAAAACCAAGAAAAAACTCGGTTAATAAGCTTTTGGTTAGAAACACTCTGAGCGTAAAAATTCTCTAACCAGGAGAATAACTAAAAAAAATTATAAATAAAAAAATTTTAGATTTATTATGGGAGCACTAAGAGTAATTTCAATAATCCTTGTAACAATAATCTTAATTCCTATCCTAATTGTGAGCAACCTATTCTTAACATTCAGTACATCTTATGACCTAGATAATATAGTTGAAAAGACAAAGCCAATACTTGAGAAACAGCTAGGAAGCAAACGGATAGATATAGATAAAGTCTTTCAAAAACAGTGTTCAAGAAACCAGAAAAGTTCTCTAAATACTCCACTAGGGAAAGTACCCTGCTCAAAAATACAAACTAGCGAAAACAAGTTCAGAACATTGGTGAAGCATATTTATAATAAAGACCATAATTGCGATTTCATAAATTGTTACACTAATGTAGATGACCAATCGATCCTAATATCAGAAAAAACCGACAAAAACCTAGGTAAGGTTTCTAGAATAGCAATAACCGCTAGCATGATATTTATTTTACTAGGCTTCCTATCATTTAGAAGAACATCCTCTTTCTTACTATATGCGGGAATACTAATTCTGGCCATATCACCATTGTCATTAATCTTGAAGGATTTAATTCCACAAGAAGCGGCTAGCGCTAGTGGCGGAGCAGGAACTTCGGCAATATTCCAAAACGCAATAGGAATTTTCCTAGGAGGAGCTTTAACCACCTTCTTAATATGGAGCATATTAGCAGTATTACTAATAGGAACGGCTATAAGCATAAGAATGAGAATAAAACGTTATGCGTAAAAAGCAATTGCAGTTAATTGTCGAAAATAAAGAGCCCTTCTATCCCTAAGAAATTGTCTGATTCCCGTTCTACCGAAAAATCAGTTTCACCACAAACACATAAGTTGGCATAGCTGCTCCCAATGTTCATTAGCGAAACCTCGGCGAATTGTGAACGGAATATACTCTGACCTTCTCTTGCAGTTAAAGATTTGGATTGGAGGTTTTTGCCAGGATTAAAATCAAAAACCGTCTTTTTGTATTCCCCACTGACGTTTATTTTTTCTATGGATAGAGAAGAGGAAGAATTAGCAAAATCTAATCGTTCCTGCATGTCAATAGTTGTAGTATTTCCAGCACATCTTGAACCAATTTCCTTTAGCCTAACTTTGCCTTTTGAAAACGCAGGATTATCCACGTTCTCAACTAAAACAGGATTCCCGTTCTTCAAAGCTTTTGTAACAATTTCTCCTTCGCTAAAGATTCTGCTCCCAGCTCTCTGTAACCTTAGTAATACCCCATCCGAACTAGTCTCCAATAGCTCTACATTGAGTTCTCTCTTTTTGATTGAATTACTTTGACCAATTTGGACGCCATAACTCGCAGATTCTAATCTATAACTTTTTAGTGAATTTTGGTTTTTGACGGTCCTGTTAAAACAACTTTTAGGTCTTTTCATATAGTCGGAGGGATCCTTGCAAGCCATACAATTAGAGATAAAATCTATAGACCTGTTTTCATCAAATTGCATACAAGACTCATTACCGAACTGGCCACAATTTTCACAAGATCCAAACGAACCGTTCTGGGATTGGCAACAGTATGTCCTTCCAGAAAAAGTTTCAGAAGAATTAAAGTCTGAACCTTCCCCACAGATTGTTTTAGAATTAACTGGACTTATTAAAAAAAGAGACGCGATAAAAGCTATTGAAAACAAAACAAAGATTGATTTTCTACTAAGATGCCTCTTTCCCATTTTACCGATTATAAACACAAAATAAAAGGAATTTATAAAAATTCATAAAGACCTAGCTTCTCAACAAATTTTTCTCGGTCAAATTTTTCCAAATCTTCATAATTTTGACCTAAACCTAAATACAAAATAGGCTTTCCTGTTGTTTCCCCCACACTTAAAGCCGTACCACCTTTCTCATCAGTATCTGCTTTAGATAAAATGATTCCATCAACACCAACAGCCTCATCAAAAGCCCTGACTTGTTCAACAATATCATTACCAGTCGTAGACTCACCAACAAAAATTTTCAAATCAGGCCCTGAAACTCTAGCAATTTTTTCAACTTGCGACATTAAGTTTTTTTCTGTATGCATTCTTCCGGCAGTATCAATCAAAACACAATCTTTTCCTTGAGACTTAGCATTATTTATAGCATCATAAGCAACAGAAGCCGGATCAGAACCATACTCATTAGCAACTACCCCGACATCCAAATTCTCTCCATGTTTTTTCAACTGCTCTATCGAAGCAGCCCTAAAAGTATCCGAAGCAGCTATAACACAACTCAAGCCTTCTTCCTTCAAAAGCTTAGCAACCTTAGCAATAGAAGTAGTCTTTCCCGTCCCGTTAACACCACAAAACATAACAACATAAGGGCTAGAAGTGTCTTGCCTGTTCTTAACTTTCTCAACCAAATCAAATGGCTCAACCAAAACTTCTTCAATAACTTCTTTCAACTTCGAACTTATTTCACTAAAAACTTCTTTCTTTGAAACTTCAGAACCAACAACTCTTTCTTTAAGTTTCTCAATAATTTGCTCAGAAACTTCTAAGGCAACATTGTTTTCCATCAAAAGCATTTCCAAATCTTCAGAATGTTTATCAAACTCCTCTTCAGTTATACTAACGGTTCCAGAAGTTAAACGCTTAAAGAAACCTTTTTTCTTTGGCTTTTCTTTTTCCTCCTCGGAAGATTTTTCTTTAGCCTCTTTTTCAATCTTTTCCTCGGTCTTATCCAAATCAGGAACAAACTGATGCTGGGCAACATCCCATTTTTTCTCTGGCTCTACTTGCTTAATCTCCTTACCTGCTTTTTCAGACTCTTCCAAAACCTCATCCAGTCTATCTTCATATTCATCAGAACCATAATCCAAAGTTTTCTCGGAACTTTCTTCAGGATCAGCAACTACTTTTTTATCTTGTTTGGAAGCTTCAGAAAAACTTTCAGATTCAGAACCTTCTTTCCCTTGAACCTCTTCCTCAGCAGGCTCTTCAGACTCTTTCTTCTTCGAAAAGCTTTCACTCCAACTCTTTAGCCTATCTTTAAGTCTCTTGAACATACACAAAACAATCAAAAAGAGAATTTAAAGTTTTTTAGTAAAAGCCAATTTCCTCCAAAAAAAGATTTGACAGCTTACTTCATGAAAAAGACGATCTTAGGGAAAAAGGCCTTTTTCCATAGAAGGTTTAACAAGATTCCTAATCAGGTTTAACTTCCTACAATGTGAAAAGGAGGATCGTATCGGAAAAACGACAAACAAGGTTTAACAGCTCTTATATGAGGAAGGACGATCTTAGGCAAAAAGCAAAGCTTTTAGCTATTCCGCTTTTTGCGGAGAAAAATCGAAATAGGGTAAACGGCCAACAAGGTTTTAAAATATTCCAACAGGAAAGCCGACCGTAGTTTTGGCGGAGGCGTGGCGGACAGGAAAAAGCCGATCTTAGGAAAAAACGGCGTTTTTCATAGAACTTCGTTTCCATCGTTTTCCATCGCATTTAAAAGATTTTTAAACCCTACTTAGAATTCTTATTCCAAACAAACCAAACCACCAAGCCAATTAAAACAACAGC
>JBDGRI010000048.1:0-15942 GCA_042218235.1 Candidatus Pacearchaeota archaeon | reverse complement strand
TCTTGTTTTGGAAAGTAAATTGACTTATCGATTATTTTGTATTCATGTGTCATGAAATTTACTAGAAAAGCTGTTTTAAAACAGTTATGATTTCCAATACTCTAAATCTCCAATGTCTTGATAATCGTCTTCGCCTCGGTTTTTGATTTCTTTTGAGTAAATTTCGTACATTCTTCTTAAGAATTCTTGCTTCTCTTCAACCTTCATTAGATCCATATGGCCTTGTAGGAGAGTTCCAAGGGCAAATGGAGAAGGAATCTTTACATAATCAGATTTGATTTTAATTTTTCCGTTTTTTACCCATTCTATAACTTGTTTTGTGTTTTTTATGTCCATTAGGTCTTCTAGTACTTCTCTTTTTGCTTCTTTTAGTATTGGAAAATTATTTGAGATTTTTTTAACTGCTGAAATTAAGAAATGGCTTTTCATCTGTTGCTTTTTCACGCTTTTTCGGTTTCCTTTGTAAGTTTTTATTATCATCATTCCCCTAGAGGCGCAGTGCCTGAAACGTCTTGTCAGGATATCTGTTTTTTCAATTGCTTCTTTTGCAAGTTCCTCTACGTTTTCATTTGTTATTTGTTCTAAGGCTCCTTCAATGTCCATATTTTCCGAAGATATGTAAAATCCTCTATCGGTTATCCCAATTTCTAAGTCACGCTTTTTTTCGCTTCCCATTACGTAGGCAATTACTCTGGATAAGGCGTCGTTAACCCTTCGGCCATACATGCTGTTTACTAGTATGTATTTCTTATTGTCCCTTTCATCTACGTATTTTTCAATGGTTATGTTTTCTGAATCAGGGAATTCTGCAAAATAGTATTGTTTTTGGAAATAGCTGAAAATTTCTTTGGCGACTTTTTCGCTTACATAAACTTCTGACATTATTTTTTTGAGAATTTCTTTTTTGCTTTTTTTCTTGTCAAACATTTTCCTTATTTTTTTTCTGAATTCGTTAATGGCTAAACCTGAATCGAAGCTTAGTGGTAGAGATTCTGAAAACCACGAAGGAATTGTCGGGGATTTTTCTGGCGAAGGAGTCACATACAAGTTCATTCCTTTTGTGTATTTGTAGGTATATTTCTTTCCGCCTAAAACAAAGACATCCATCTTTTTCATTCTGCTTAAGAATCCCTCGTCAATTACTCCTATTTGCTCTCCACTTGGGGATAGTTTTACTGTTGCATAAGACTCTTCTGGAATTGTCCCGATGTTAGTCATGTAGATTGTTCTGGCTAGCTTTCCTCTCTTACCTATCGTGTTGTTTTCTTTATCATGCCATATTTTACTATATACAGAACTTCCCTCTAATTCATATTCACCAGATAAATAACTAATCACCGACATATAATCTTCTTTGCTTAGGTCTTGATAACAATAACTGCTTCTTATTAATTTAAGTAGCTCATCTATATCATAAGGTCGGTTTATCGCCATTCCGTAAATTTGTTGGGATAAGACATCTAAAGCATTGTGGGGGAATTGTATTAAGTCTATCTTTCCTTCGACCATTTCTTTTTGAATAACGGAACATTCTACTAAATCGTCGCGGTCTAGAACAATAAAACGGCCTTTGGGGTTTGAGTGAAGTTGGTGGCCAGCTCTCCCTATTCTCTGTAATGCCCTTGAGGAGGCTTTTGGACTTCCTAAAAGAATTACCAAGTCTATGTGGCCTATGTCTATTCCTAATTCTAAAGAAGTCGAACAAACAACTGTTTTTAATTTTCCATCTCTAAGACTTTGTTCTATGTTGAACCTGTAATCTTTTCCTAGGGATGAGTGGTGCGCAGCTATGTTTTCGTCACTATAGTATTCAGGGTATTTGTCTTTCAATTGGTTTACTATTCTTTCTGTCCCGGACCTTGTGTTCGTGAAAACCAAGGTCGTCCCGTGTTTTTGGATCATGTCATGCATCATTGGATATGTTTTCAGGTAAGGGTTTTCATCCTCTACAAGATCGCTAGCAGGCGTTAATACGTCAATGTCTGGGCTTTTTATTGTTGAGGCCTTTGCGTAATATACGGTTCTGTCTTCGCCGTTTCCAACTAAAAATTTTGCAACTTCTTCTAATGGTTCGACTGTAGCGCTTAGGCCTATTTTTGCAGGCCAAGTTTCGGATAGTTCGTTTAGTCTTTCCCAGCTTAAGCTTAGGTAGGTCCCTCTCTTGTTTCCAAGAGAATGTATCTCATCTGTTATGCAGTATTCTACATTTCTGAACGCTTCAATGAATTTCTTTGTTGTAAGAACAATTGCCATTGATTCGGGCGTGGTAATCATTATGTGAGGAGGCTTTCTAGCCATTTTCGCTTTTTCACTTGCTGTTGTATCTCCAGTTCGAAGCCCTACACGGATATCTTGAAGCTTTATGCCTTTTGACTTTGCAATTTCCCTTATTTCTTCAAGAGGTTCTATTAGATTGCTATGAATGTCGTTCGAAAGAGCCTTTAGAGGGGAGCAATAAAGTGCGTAAACTCTGTTTTCTAACTCTCCTTTCTCAGCCAGCCTTACCAGCCTGTTCAATATTGACAAAAACGCTGTTAGCGTTTTCCCTCCACCAGTTGGAGCAGAAATTAGAGTGTTTTTTCTTTCGTGGACATTCATTACGCCGTACTTCTGTGATTCAGAGAATTCTTCGAACTTTGAGAAAAACCATTCTTGTACAAGTGGGTGGAACGCTTTCTTTATTGCCGATGAATTTCTTTTTTTTGCTTTAAGTGTTTGGGTCATTCTATGAAAAAACGCCGTTTTTTCCTAAGATCGGCTTTTTCCTGACCGCCAATCCTCCACGGCTGAGTTTTTATTTTTACAATTTTTCTCGTTTTTAGGGAGAAGGTTGTTTTTTCTAAACGACCTTTCTTATGACTAATTGGTTTTAAAAGTTTGGTTTCTATGGAAAAACATTGTTTTTCCGTAAGACCCTCCTTTTTATTAAGTTGGACGTTAAACCTTCTTTGATGGAAACGCTGTTTCCCTGAGATCGTCTTTCCTCACATGCGATGGAAAACGTCGTTTTCCGATACGGTTCTCCTTTCACGCTGTCAAAATTTACTTCCGTAAACGGCCTTCCTTTTCATGAATTCGGTTTTTTGAAATTGAGGCTTAATTGAATTCTACTAAAAGTCTTAAAAACTAGGTTTTTTTGTTCTCTTTATGGCACAAAGACAAGATTTTAGAGATGTTATTTCTCGGAATAAGTGGAAGTCCTTTTTTCTAATGATTAGCGTTTTTTTGGTTTTGGTCGGTTTTATTTATGTTATAGGCAGGGCATTGTCGCCTGCTAATTCTTTGGTGATTTTGGTTTTAGGCATCATAATTTCTTTGTTATATGTTTGGGGCAGTTTTTATAATTCTCATAAGTTGGCAGTAAAGAGCGTTAATGCAAAGCTTGCTTCTCGTGAGAAGTATCCCGTTTATCATAGTTTGGTTGAAGGTTTGACTATTGCTAGCGGTCTTCCTAAGCCTAAGCTTTATGTTATGCCTTCAGAACAGATTAATGCCTTTGCTTCTGGCAGGAATCCACAGAATGCTGTCGTTTGTGTTACTGAAGGAGCGTTAGATAAGTTGGAGAGAAGGGAATTGGAGGGAGTTTTGGCTCACGAGCTTGGACATATAAAGAATTATGATATTCGATACATGACTTTAGTTACAGTTATGGTCGGGATGATTGCTATAATCTCCGAGATATTTTTGTACAGCTTTTTGTTTGGTGCTGGTGATAGCGGTGGAGGTGATGATGCAGGTTTGAAATGGGTTTTTATCTTGGCAGGGCTAGTTTTGGCCATTTTGGCCCCAATTGTTGTTAGTTTGATTCAGGCTTCGATTTCAAGAAAGAGAGAGTATTCGGCTGATGCTTCGGCCGTTAAATTTACTCGTTATCCCGAAGGCTTGATTGGTGCTCTAGAGAAGATTAAAGGCGACAAGCCAGTTAGTACAAAAAAGGTTAGCAAAGCTGTTGCTCCATTATTTATTTCGGCTCCTTTAAAGAATTTACAAAGTACTCATCCGCCTTTGGATAAAAGGATTGAATTGTTGAGGAGAATGTAGGCTATGGAAACCGATGGAAACGCTGTTTCCGTACGATCGTCTTTCCTCACATAAGGAATTTGTTTCCGTAAGATCCTCCTTTCACGTTGTTCAACATTTTGCTAAGATCGTCTTTCCTCACATAAGGGCTGTTAAACCTTTTTACTGTTTGTCCTTGTGGTAAATATCAAGGAATATCAAATGTTCTTCTGATACGTCATAGCTATATGATAGCCTGAACGGAGACATATAAACTTCGAGTTCATTTCTTTTCGTGTTTCATTGGTTTGCCTATTTTAGGGTTTTGATTATCTTTTTTGTTAATTTTTTGGCCCTTAAAGAATTATCTTTGTCCAGTTTTTTGAATTTTCTTTTGAAGGTAGGAGAATAAGTAACCTTTTTGACCATTTTACCAATTTTCAATTTCTTCGAGGAATTCTTCTTTTGTTTGAGTTTTTCCTTTGCCTGCTTCTATCTCTTTCCAGGCTTTTTCAGTTTCCTTAGAAAAATCTAAATTTTCAATTATGGAAGTTAAACGCTCAATCTTTTTTTCATTTCTTTTAGTTCTTCGTTAATCTCCTTTAGGTTGATTTGTTCTTGTTCGATACTTTTCTTATGTTATTTTGTTTAATAAATCTTTTTATTCGCAAATCCAGAGGGCCAGGATATCGTATTGTTCGGGGCTTTTGTTTTCCCAAGGAATTGTTTTTGAATCTTTGATTTTTAGGCCTGCGTCTTCAATTATATTCCCTATTCCTTTTTCCATTGAATTTTTGTATTTTTTTAAGTGTCCCGCCAAGAACTCGTCAGCATACACAAACCCTTTTGTAATTGGATTTTGTGGTTTTATGTAGTCGAAAATTAATTGGTTTTCAGAATACTTTTGCATGTTTTGGAGTGTTTTTATTAGGCTTTCGTATTCAAGAGCATGTATTAGTGCAGAGGCTAGTGCGTAATCGAAATTTTGGCTTGGTTGGTATGTTGTAGAGTCTGCTTTTTCAAATTCTATGTTACTTGGCTTGTTTTTGTTTGCTTTTCTTATTTTTTTTGTATTTAGATTTCATGTTTATGAGCGAGGATTTGGAGCCTATTGAAACTTTGCCTTTCTATTGAAACTATTTACTAAATATTCTGAATTTAGATAGCCAGTCTTTCCATTTTAGTCTTATGCTTTCGTTCTTATTAATTATGTCAGGGGTCATGAAATAGTTTACTATTGTTACTAGGAATACCCCTCCAAGGGTGTTTCCTAAGAATACTGGAAGAAGCATCTCGCTAAATGCTGTAGATATTGTTATATTCCCTAATAATAACAGATAGAAGGATTCTACCGCTGTTACAATGCTGTGATTTAGGCTAGCTATGCTTATTGCGAAGAATGCTATGTAAACTTGGAAAAATCTTGTTGTAGTATCTCTTGCGGCGTAATCTAGCCAAACGAGTCCAGCTACAATGAAACCTGCTATTGAACCATGGAAGAAAATTCTCCACCAGTCTTTTTCCAGGACTTTTGAAGATATTTCTATGGCTGCTTCGGCTGCACCTGCAGAAAGAATGGGGAAACTGGCTAAACCAAAAGCACCGATTGCACTCCCTATTAGGTTACCTGCTAATACAACGCCCCAAACATAGAATAAGCTAGGTAGGCTTGTTAGACGTTCAATTACTAATGCCACAGGAGGCAAAGTGTTTTCAGTATAAAGTTGGTATCCCCCTAATATAATGTAAATAAATCCCAAGGGATAAAGTAAGCTGCTTATTAAGAGATCTCCTCCTGACTCATGGGTCATTGTTGCGTACAAGAAGAAAGTCAGGGTTATAGCGAAACCTGCAGCAATTCCGCTGAAGAAAAGCTTTTTGCTACCTTTCCTTACTTCTTCATTGGCGGCTTTAATTATTCTCTCGAATATGTCTTTTGCCGTATATCTGTCTTTGAGAACGCTTCCTTCATTAGTTTTCCTGTCTAGATTAGTTACCATGACGAATTTTGAAATGGACTTTATTTAAAAAGTTTCCTTATAGAATTGGAGGTATCTCACGGATTTGCTATGTCTAATTTCTATTCTTGCTTTTTAGAATTGTCTTTTGAAGAACCTTTCTTTTTGTCTCCAGAATTCTGGCTAGAGTGCTTTTCTTTTTCCATTCTTTCTTGGAATTTCTTTATGAAATTTTGAGTGTCTTCATCATTGTATTTTTTTATTCCTGTTATTTGGTAAACATCGTCTTGGTCCTTGAATTTGTCTGCTTTTATTCTTGACTTTAATTTGTCTGTTACTTCCTTTGACGCCAGAACTGTTGCTTGTGCGTTTTTCGATTGGGCAGCTAATTTTTGTGAGAAAGGAACTAGTTTGCTTACGCTCATGAATTTTCCTCCCTGGCCTTCTTCCTTGAAAATTGCTTCTCCGCTGTTTATGGAGATTCCATATTCTATGTTTTTCTTGAATAGTTTGTTGTGTTTTTGTAAGGTTCTTTTTGCAGTTACTGCTATGTTTAATGCTATGCTTTCATTTTGGAAGGTTTTTGTTTTCGAAGGTGCTAAAAGGAAGTATAGGTTTTCATTGTCTTCGTAAGTATAGGCCTTATGTCTTTCGGCATAGTACACTATCTTTTGGAGTGTCTGTTCAGCGTAACCCTTTGATTCTTCCATTTCGTGAAGGTTTTTCAAGTGGATGCAAACTGCAGTTGTTTTTTGCTTGTCTCCGCTGATTGAAAGAGAAACTTCTGCTTTGTTTTTTGCATTAAGTCCGTGTTTGGATTTTTCTTGAGGCTTTTGTACTTGTTGTGTTACTTGGGACTTAGCAGGATTTTTCATGTGTTTGTTTGTTGCTGTAGGTTCTCTGGTGAAGAATGTTTTGTTCCTTGTTCTTTGGAAGTATACATAGCTAACGAACCCTAAGACCAAAACTACAAACACCCAAGCGAAGGTCGACATTATTCCTCTCCCTGCATCTCCTTGTTTGGCTCCTACGCTGCTTCCTGTTAGCGTTGTTCTAGTTGATGCTTTTTCTTCTTGCCCTTCATATACAGTTACTTTATACTCTCCGTCAGGGGCTGTGAGTCTGTAAGATTCCGATTCTCCTACTGCTAGGCTTGCATTTACTTCAGTAGTTTCGTTTCCAATTTGGATGTCAACTGTGTCATTATAAGGGACGTTTCCTTTATTCGTTATGTTTATTCTGCTTCCTGAGATTTTTACGTCTATTTCTTTATTTTCTGTTATTGAGAATGTTCTTTGGCTTGTTACCCCCTGAGATTGTGCAATAACAGTCCAGTTTGCCATTGATTCGTTTGAAGAGGTATTTAGCGAGTACGAGTTTCCTGTTTCTTTTTCTATTTCTTTTACTATCTCTTGTTGACCATTTCTTATTGTTATTGTCGAGTTTGTTTCTATTCTCTTTCCTGTTTGGTCGTGGAGTACCGAGTTTATGTTTATGCTTTTCCCTGCTTGGACTTCTTCTTTGCCTAGTATTATTTCTAAGTTTGAAGGAACTTGTTCTATAGTTATTTCCTCTTTTGCAG
Organism: Candidatus Pacearchaeota archaeon; assembly: GCA_042218235.1. Taxonomy (GTDB): domain Archaea; phylum Nanobdellota; class Nanobdellia; order Pacearchaeales; family GW2011-AR1; genus JBDGRI01. The sequence continues at coordinate 8,403 of JBDGRI010000048.1, read as the reverse complement.
AACCTTGGTTTGTTTTTTCACCTTCATCATTTGTTTCGTAAGCTGTAAATTCTGCAATGTAACTTCCGGCTGCTAAGTCTTCAGGGAAAGAAGCTTTTATTGAGAAGTTACTTTTGTTGATTGTTGTTTTTTTGTCTATAATTGTGTTGTTATTATTTCCTTTGATTTGGAATTCAAGTACTCCTTCGGAAGCTTCTCCATTTGCTTTAGTGGCAGTTCCCTCAAAAACTGCTGTTGAGTTTGGTTCGAAACTTGTTTGGTTTGATTCGATGTCCATTGAGATTTTGTTAGAGATTTCGAATTCATTGGTAGTTACTGGCTCCATATCTGCGAAAGAAATTTTTACTAAGCAATTTTTTTGTGAAGAGCCGACCAGGTCGTTGGAAATTAGTGAAGTGGTTGTTATGTCTCTTTCGCCCCCATGGACATTCATTGAAATAAAGTATCTAGGTTGTTTTCTTAGATTTATCTCTTGGCCATCGCAAATTAAATCAACATTAAGTTCTCCAGAAGTATCCTGGTTAACTTCTATTGTTGCGGAAGTTGATAGTGCATCGCCTATACTGTAAACTTCTTTTGGTTCGTTTTCTAGAATTATTTCGGCACTTGCGAAAGAAATTAATAGCGTTATAATAAATAAGCTAAGTACTAAATTTATGCTTTTTTTATTCACCATGTTATTTTTAAGGAATTTCAATTTATAAATATTCTTGCGGCGGAAAACGATGGAAAAAAACTTCGTTTTTTCTAAGTTGTCTTTTCACGCTGTTTGGTTTTGAATTTATTTGAATATTGAAGATTAATAAATTTTAAATAAAAAGGTTTTTTACTTTTATTATGAAAGTATTAAATTTGCATGTAGATTATATTAACTTTAAACCTTTGAAGAAGGCAGTTAAGGATATTGGCGAGCTTTCGGAGGATGAGAAAAAGGAAAAGTCTGTTGAAGAGGCTTTGGCTGCCTTGGTTGCTATTGAGAAAGGTGATGAAAAGGTTGACGAGCTTGTTGAAGAGTTGAAATCTAGCATTGAAAATGTTGCAGGGCAGTTAAATGTAGAAAATGTTGTCGTTTATCCATATTCTCACTTGTCGCAGAATTTAGGTTCTCCAGATGTTGCTCAAAAAGTTCTGAAGAATGTTCAAGAAAAGCTTCAAGGGGAGGGTTATAATGTTGAGAGGGCTCCTTTTGGTTATTACAAGCAATTTGAATTGAAAGTTAAGGGCCACCCGCTTTCTGAATTGTCTAAGAATATCAAGGTTAAAGGAGAGGAAAAGACTTCTCGGGAAGAGTTGGACAACCTGATTAAGCGAATGGAAAAATTTAGTATGGGCTCTCAAAAGCCTCCGGGAGGACAAAAGAATCATATTCAATTGGGCCAGGAGATGGACATTTTTACTGTTAATGAAGTTGTTGGCCATGGTCTTCCGCTATTTACGCCTAGGGGAACAACTATGAGAAGAGAGATCGAAAGATTTATTGTTGACGAGGAGTTAAGGAGAGGTTACGAGCATACATCTACTCCGGAAATGGCTTCTTCAGACTTGTTTAAGGTTTCTGGCCATTGGGATCATTATAAAGAAGACATGTTTACGATGGAAGTAGGAAATAAGGATTTTGCTTTGAGGCCTATGACTTGCCCTTTCCAGTATTTGCTTTATAAGAGAAAGCAGAGAAGTTATAAGGATTTGCCAAAGAAATATGCCGAAATTGCTACTTTGTTTAGAGGCGAGAAGTCCGGGGAATTGAGAGGTCTGACAAGAGTTAGGCAATTGACTCTTTCGGATGCCCATATTATTTGTAGGCCAGACCAGTTGCAAGCTGAATTTGAGAAGGTTTTGGATTTGTTGAATTACATAATGGACAAGTTGGGAGTTGGTGACATTTGGTACAGGTTTTCTAAATGGGACCCTGCTAAGAAGGGAGATAAGTATATTGATGACGAGCAGGCTTGGGAGAAGACCCAGACAGCAATGAAGCAGATTTTAGATCAGTTAGGCTTGGAGTATGTTGAGGCTGAAGACGAGGCGGCTTTTTATGGACCTAAGTTGGATTTACAGTATAAGGATGTTTTTGGTAAGGAGGATACTTTGATTACCGTCCAAATCGATTTTAATTCTGCCGAAAGATTCAATATGGAATATAAGGATGAGAACAATGAGATGCAAAGGCCAATGATAATCCACAGGTCTTCTGCCGGAACAACTGAGAGAATGATTTCTTATATTTTGGAAAAGACTCAAGGTCATTTGCCTACTTGGTTGGCTCCCGAGCAAGTCAGGGTTTTGAACTTTACGGACAGGAATTTTAATTATGCTAACGAGATTGTTGCTAAAATTAAGGAAAAAATTCCTCATGCTAGAGTTGAGACCGATTATTCTTCTAGGAGAGTTCAGGCTAAAGTTAAAGAGGCGGAGAATTTGAAAGTTCCGTATGTTTTAGTTGCTGGCGATAAAGAGCAAGAAGAAAATGCGGTTTCTGTTCGGAAAGCCGGCAAAGTTGAAAAGCAAAATGTTGATGAATTTGTTGAAAGTTTGAAGTCTGAAATTGAAAATCGAGAGTGAATTGAAATGGCTTCGTGGATAGATTTTAAAGAGGATTTTAGAGCTTCTTCGAGAGATATTGATGTGAGTGTTTTTGGTTTTGGTAAAGTTAAAGATTTTGCTAAAGACAAGGGGCTTTTGAAAAAAGATGAGTTTCATATAACTTTGATTCCTCGGGCTGTGATCGAGAAAATTCACGGGTTTATCTCCGGGCTTTCTGAGGAAAAGAGAAATGAATATTTGGATAAAATTGGAAGTTTTTTGAAGAAATTTGATTGGAATTTTAGTGTGCGGCCTGAAATTTATTATGTTTCTAAGAATTATGAAGAAAAGTTGGACGAAAGCGGAAATCCCGAAAAACGAGAGTCAATAATTCAGTTGGTTGATTTGCCCGATTTGGTAGGTTTTTACGAAGAGCTGGGTAATTCGCTTTCTGTTGATTTTGAAATGCCTTTGCCGCACGTTACTTTGTTTGCTAACAGCACAATAGAAGATAATAAATTAAGAGGTATAGGAATTGATTCTTGGGAGCATTTTTGGTCGTTGAATCCTGTCAGAATTGTTTGAGAAAATTTAAATAATTGTTTTTGTTTGGATTTTTATAGAAAGTCAGGAGTTTGAGAGTAGACTAAAGAGGCTTGAAAAAGATATGAAAGAGATTAAGGAAATTCTTGTTAGTAATCCTGTTGAGGTCGAACTTAGTGATGAAGCTAAAAAAGATTTGGAAGAGTCAAGGAATACCTCTATTTCGGAATCGTCTTCTCTAGAAGAAGTTAAAGAAAGAATTCTTAAAAAATGACTTATGAAGTCAAAATTATGCCTAAGGCTGAGAGAGTTCTAAATAAGCTTCAAAAAGATGTTGCTTTGAGAATTATTAATTAATTGGAAAAAGTTAAAGAGAATCCTTTTAGATATTTGGAGCATTACGAAGGAAAAGTCTATAAATTGAGAATCGGAGATTATAGAGCGATTATTGATGTTCATTTTGAAGACGGGCTTTTAGTCTTTCATCTCTTGGATAAGCGCGGAAAATTTTATAAGAGATAGTTTGAGAAAATTTAAAAACGGTTTTTGTTGTTTTAATTTATGAAATTCCAGTTTTATTTAGAGAAGTTAGAAGATTTGGATGCTTTTAAAGAGTATAAGAAAGAAAATTCCGATGCTTTTTTGTGTTCTGGGTTTTTCGCTATAGATGAGCAAGGCGACGATAATCAACAGCATCTAGATTTCTACTCCCCTTCTACTGGCAAGGCATTTAGTTTTCAGTTGGAAAAAGATAATCCGAAAGTTCCTCTGGATGATTTCGGTGATAACGTTCCTGAAGAACTTTCTGAAGAAATCGACTTTGATTTCGAGGAAGTTAAGCAGTTGATTAAAGACGAGATGGACAAGAATGAAGTTAAAAACAACGTTACAAAATATTTGTTTTCTTTGCAGAAGCAGGGAGGCAAGAATTATATTATAGGTACTGTGTTTTTGTCTAAGATGGGCCTTTTAAAGGCTATTGCCGATTTAGATGAAAAGAAAGTTACAGAGTTTGAGAAAAAGTCTCTTTTTGATATGTTGAGTTTTAGAGAAGGTAAGAAGAATAAAGGTTCTTCGGAGAGTGGTTCTGAGGAAAGTTTCGAAAATAAAGAGTAGTTAGTCAGGCTTTTTTACAACAAAAGAAATGTTAACCCTGTGTTCGAGTTCTTCTTTTATTTCGAATCCTTTTTTTCTGAATTGTTCTAATATTTCTTCTCTTTCGTAGAGATAATAGTATCTTTGGCCTTTGTCTCTCCAGGCAATGTATTTTTCTTTTGGTGCGTTTTTGAATCTGTCGGAGTTTTTATTCCAGACCTCGATTAGTGTTTCGCTTCCCGGTTTTAAAACACGGTAGATTTCGCTTATTGCATTGAGCCTTTTTTCTTCGGTTTGTAAACAGTGCAAAGTTGCTATACAAATTATGGCATCGAAAAAATTGTTTTTGTAAGGTAGGCTGTCGGCTTCAGAAACCTCAAAATGTGTTTTGTTTTTTATGCCTAGTTCTTCCGCACGTTTTTTGGCGAATTCAATCATTTTTTCAGAGAAGTCCGTTAAATAGAACTCTTTATTCTCTTTGTTTACTTCTAACAAGTGCCTTCCAGAGCCCGATCCTATATCTAGAATTTTCCCTTTTTTGTTTTCAAGAAATTTGATTACATTTTTTGAAGGATTTTGCTTAAATTCGTGCCATTCTTCTGCTATATCGTCCCAGACTTGTTTTTGGTTTTTTTGCATATTGGGGTTTATGGAAATCGTTTTAAAATGGTTTTGTGATTTGGTTTTATGGAGATCGACCCAAACAAGCGTTATTCCTTGGAAGAGTTTTTGAATTTTATAGAAGAGCCTAATGGAATTAGGGTTAGAGGATTTCATGAAGATTATCGTGGTTTGATTGATGTTGCGAAAGGTTCTAAAACAAAGCACCAGGTTGGGAAGGTGGCTATAGAGGTCATTTGGAAGAAGGTTTGAATATTGCTGCTTTGAATTATTGGGTTGGAGAGAAGTATTTTAGGTAACATCCTTTTTCTTTTTCAGATGTGGTTTTGACTTTTTATTTTCACGACTTGGAGAAGGTTGCCAAGTATTCGGGTAATGAAGATCTTTTCAAAGAATTCGAAGGATTTGAACATTATCAGGATTTTATTTTTAGTAAGACTAGAGAATATGGGGTCGAGTTTAGTGACGAGCATGTTAATGCTATCAAGTATGTTCATGGAGAAAATGAAGATTACCATCCTACGATAAATGTTATGGGTCCTTTGGCGGCTTTTATTCATTGTTGCGATTACAAAAGTGCCAGAATTTGGCCTAATCATCCGAAGCAGGATAAATAATTTAAAGAGTTCTTTTTAGGTTTTGACATGGCTGAACAAGATTTGACGAATATTGAAGATTCTAAGGCTAAATCTGAACCCAAACAGCCCAAGAAGCCGGTTAGAACGATTTCAGGGGTTACGCCTTTGACTGTTGTTCTTCCTCCTCGTAAATGCGACCATGGAACTTGTATTTATTGTCCTGGTGGAGATTATGTTCCTCAAAGTTATACTGACAAAAGTCCTGCTGTTATGAGGGCCTTGGATTTGAAGTACGATCCTTATCAACAAGTTTTGAAGAGACTTGAAGCCATAAAGAAAATGGGCCATCCTACCGACAAGATAGAGATTATAATTCTTGGAGGGACTTTTTTGCAGTATGAAGATGATTTTAAGTATGATTTTGTAAAGAAAATGTTTGATGCTTTGAATGGGCAGGATTCTAAAGATTTACAAAAGGCTAAGAAGATTAACGAGTCTGCTGAACATAGGTGTGTGGCCTTGTGTATTGAAAACCGTCCGGACAACTGTACTCCACGAGACATTGAGCAGATGTTGGACTTTGGGACGACAAGAGTTGAGATTGGCGTTCAGATGCCGGACGATTATTTGTATGAGAAAACTAATAGAGGACACGATACTCAGGACGTTATAGATTCTACTCGAGATCTAAAAAACGCCGGGTTTAAGTTAGGTTATCATGTTATGCCGGGCCTTCCGTATAGTACTCCGGAAAAAGATTTGGAAATGTTTGAAAGGCTTTTCAAGGAAGAGCAATTCCGTCCAGACCAACTTAAAATTTATCCTTGTCAGGTTATTGATGATTCTCCTTTGGCTAAGACTGCGGATATTATTGGCTTTGAGCCTTATTCCGAAGAAAAGACTACAGAAATTTTGACTAAGATGTTGAGAATGACCCCCGAGTATTGTAGAATTATGAGGATGATGAGAGAATTTCCAAAAGAAAAATTGATTTCGGGTTTGGACAAGGTTCATTTGAGGAGAGATGTCGAGAAAAATCTTCGGGATTCCAATGTTAAAGTTAACGAGATTCGTATGAGAGAAGTTGGATTTAACCAGACTAAGGACGATAATGTTACTTTGAGAACTTTGGAGTATAACGCTTCCGGCGGGAAAGAGTATTTCTTGCAGTTTGTTAATAAAGACGGGGTTTTGTTTGGTTTATTGAGGCTAAGAATTTATCACGAAAATGGCGAGAAAAAAGCTATGGTTAGGGAACTTCACGTTTATGGGAAGGCTACAAAGATTGGGAAGCAATCCGAAGAAGAGCAGATAGCACAACATTTTGGTTTAGGAAAGAGTTTGATGAAAGAGGCTGAAAAGTTGACAAAGGAAAATAACGTTAACAAGTTAAGTGTTATTTCAGGTGTCGGGGTTAGAGGTTATTATAAGAAGATGGGTTACGAGCAAGACGGGCATTATGTTTCGAAGTTTCTGTGGTAAAATTTATTTAATTTGTTCTTTGTTTTGATTAGTATGGAAAATGTCATAGTGTCAATTCCGGAAGAATTTGAGAAAGTTAAGGAAAGGATTTATTCTGGTGGTTATAGCAATTTGCAAGTTGTAGCTGATTTTGACAGGACTTTGACTAAGGCTTATGTTGATGGGGAGAAGGTTCCGAGCTTGATTTCTTTGTTGAGGAAGAATAATTATTTGGGTGAAGAGTATTCTGAAAAAGCTAAAGAACTTTTTGAGAGGTTTCATCCTGTTGAAGTTAGCGAGGAATATTCGTTGGAAGAAAAGAAAAATTACATGCATCAATGGTGGGGCGAACATTATGATTATTTGAAAGGGCTTTTGGACAAGAAGACTTTAGATAAGCTCGTTGAGGATGGTGACTTTGAATTTAGAGATGGAGCTTTGGATTTTATGGATTATTTGAATGGTTTCAGGGTTCCGATGGTTATACTTTCGTCTTCGGGTATTGGAAATGTTATTGAGAAATTCTTGGAGAAAAGAGGAAGGAATTACGATAATATTTATGTTGTTTCTAATTTTGTTGAATTTGGTGAAGATGGCTATATGACTGGCATTAAGGGAGGAATCATACATCCGTTTAATAAAGGTGAGGTGGCTTTAGAGGATTTCCCGAAGGCTTATGGAGCTGTTCAAGGCAGAAAGAATGTTTTGTTGTTGGGGGATTCTGTCGGAGATAAAGATATGGCTGAAGGTTTTGAATATGAGAACATTTTGAAGTTCGGTTTTTTGAACGATAATGTTGATGCAAGTTTGGAAAAGTATAAAGAAAACTTCGATGTTGTTTTGACTTATGATGCTAGCATGAGTTATGTTAATGATTTTTTGAGGGGTTTTGATTCGGTTTCTTAAGAAACCGATTGATTTTTTAGGGAACCAGATGGTTTTAGAAAAATTTAAATAGTTTCTTTTGGTACCGGTTTTATGGCCAGGAAAAAAATTAAACAGAAAAGGGATTCCGAGTTTTTGAAAGAGGCGGAAGCAAGGTCGAAGGTTATGTATTGGTTTTTTGCTTATCCTTCAAAATCATTTAGTTTGAACGATCTAGTTCAGAATCTCGAGGTTTCTAAAACTACTGTCAACAGGGTGGTTAAGGATTTGATAAAAGAAGGTTTTCTTGAGAAAGAAGAAATAGGCAAGACATGGAAGATAAATTGTAATAGGCAACACCCTTTTAATGAAGACGTTAAAATTCCTTATAATTTAAGCCTTGTTTATCAATCTGGAATAGTTGATGCTATTTATGATCTTTATCCTTCTGCTAAGGCGATTGTTTTATTTGGTAGTTATAGGAAGGGCGATGATAACAGCGAAAGTGATTTGGATATTGCTGTAGAGTTATTGGATGACGAGCCTTTGGAAGTTCAGAATTTGGTTGAATTGGCTGAGTTTGGTTATAGAAAAAATGTTCCAGTTAATTTGCATATGTTTTCCAGGAATAAAGTAGATCTTAATGTCTTTTGCAATATCGCTAACGGAATTGTTTTGTCCGGTTTTTTGGAGGTTAGACCATGAGAAGCAAAAATCC
>JBDGRI010000047.1:0-22386 GCA_042218235.1 Candidatus Pacearchaeota archaeon | reverse complement strand
CCGGCAAATTCTCCCTGCTGTCTTCTAGATCTTTGTCTAGCTCTGCCAACCTGAGTTCCTTGAAGTGCTTGTTCTAGAGGTCCAGTTGCTCCGAATTGAGACGCTACCGAGCCTCTTTGCTTTACAGACTTTTCTACAAGCTGGCCTGCAAAGTCAGAAATTTGACCTAAGTCTTCGTTTAAATCTTGTATATTCGCTCTAACCTCTCTAGATGTTCCAGTTTGTGCAGAAATGAATTGTCCTGGCTCGCTGCTTGACAAAGACTGTTTAAGTTTTTGACCAAAGGTTCTTTCAGGAGCTGGCACCACTTCTTGACCTGCTCCAGTTTTTTGTCTAAACGTTTTAAATTCTCTTTCTGTAGCAGGGCGGACATCAGGCTTTCCGATGACGGTGGGGTCTACTCTTACTACTTCGGTTATTGGAATAGTTTTTCCAGTTTGAGTTTCAAAAGATCCTGTTTGCCTTTCTTTTAAAAATGGCTGTGTCTTTATATTTACATCTGGCTCTTGAGGTCTTCTTTGACGTGTTACCGTAAAAGCTGGTCTATTTATATCTTGTTGGGAAATCTTGAATTCTTGCTGTTGTGTTAAAGCTCCATCTGGAGTAACGCTTCTAGCACCGGCAACTTGTCCTGTAACTAGTGATTGCGGTCCTGCTCGCTGTGTAATGGCCTCAATTTCAGCCTCACTAGGTCCTGTAGGTTCAGGTGGTTTTGCAGTTCCTACTGCTTTTCCGCCAGGAGTAACTTGTACAGCGCCTTCACCTGGTCTTGATTGACCTCCAACAGTTCCACCGGCGGATCCTCCGGAACCACCACCTCCGCCATCGCCTCCGGAGTCATCGCCTCCATCTGCAAAGTCGGAACCTGGAGGTGCAACACTCATGCCGCCACCTACTCTTGACTGACCACCTGCACCAGTACCTGTATCCCCGCCATCCGAAGAACTAGAAGAATCTGAAGAGTCTGAATCACTATCCGTACTACCGCTACCGAAACTAGAAGGTGCTGGACTAAATGGTGGCATCTTATTTTAGTAAGGACAAAAAAGTTTATAAATCTTAGTGCGTATAATACATTACCATAAATTGAAAAAAAGAGTGATAATATGGCTAGAGAAAACAAAGTTAATGCGGATACTGGAGAAGTAATCGAATCAGGGAAGTGGAATGCTTCTAAAAGTTATACCGACTATATGATTTTCAAGCCACTTTACGATGCTGCAATGTATGAACAAGTGGCGAGGTTCGGGTCTACCGATATTGTTGAACAGCTTTCGCTAAACGAAAAAAGCCAACCTTTTGTGAGAGATGCCGCGATAAACCGTCTTCTATTTACACTTCAACAACTAGTTATAAATTCAAAATTTTCAATTCAAGATGACGATAAGCCGCATCTCGAAGATTGCAGGAAAAAGCTTGACTATATCCAAGAAAACCTAATAAGCAAGGTTTCTGAACTTAAAAGGAAAGGCGATTCTACAAAAACGGAAATAAACGAAAAAATTTTCAACGACATACTAAACTATCTCCAAAGTATAAGGGAGGAAATGAGCCAATATATTGACAATGCAGACTTGATTTACTTCAGCAAGGAGCCAGAAATGACCGAGGAAGAGAGGGATAGATGGATATACGATAGAGCCGTCAATCAAGGTTAAGTTAAATAGAAAATGAAAATAGGAAAATATAAAATTGGTTTTTTTGCGGACAGCAAGTATAAAAAAATAGCTTTAGTCTTGTTAATTTTGACGATTTTAGCTGTGGCTTGGAAAGTGATAGAGGTAGCAAATTGCGCTAATTGTCTTTACGGAGGGTGGTAAAATGAAATCCAAAATTTTTTCCATAAAGCAGTTAGCAAAAGTGTTTAGGGACAGGCAAAAAAACGAGTTTGACTGCAATATAGTGGTTTCTGGAGAGAGAGGTAACGGTAAATCAACTTTCTTATTCAAACTTCTTTCGAGATTTGACAACTTTGATGCCTGGAAACAGCAGGTTTATTCTAGAGAAGATGTAATCAATCTCTTAGAACAACAAGAGTTTGGCATTATCTTTGACGATGAGGCCATATCTACCGGATATAAGAGAGAGTTTCACAATGTTAACCAGCAAAAACTTATCAAAATGATGAATATGTACCGAGATAACTTCAATATTTTTGCCTCAGCTATTCCTTCTTTTGGAGACTTAGATAAAGACATGAAAAAATTAATGAAATTTCATATACAAATAATAAAAAGAGGTGTGGCAATAGTTCATATGGCTAACAACTCTAAGGCTTACTCTCAAGACCCATGGGATATCCGGTACAATGAGAAATTGGAAGAAAAGTGGAATGAAAAGAAAAAGAAAAACCCTCGTTTCAGCCCTCCTTATCACAAACTAACTACATTCATGGGTTACGTACACTTTGGAGACTTGCCGGAAAGACAAAAAGAACTTTACAAAAAGATAAAGAAAGAGAAAAGAAAGAAGCTTTATGAAGAAGAGATTAGTGAGAATGAGAAAGAAGACCCTCAAGAGAAAATGCTTAACAATCTTAAGAAGTTTTTGTTGAACGGAGGTATAACAAGCTTTGACTACATCAAAGGTCCTGCAACAGCCATGGGCTTCGACTACGAATACATCAGAAAAGCTCTCAACAAAAGGATTCAAGCTGAAAACCCAGAGTGGAATGTGGCTAGTTTGATTCAAAGAAACAAGGAAGAGAAAGAAAAACTGTCGAAAAGGCGGAGGAATTCAGACACTAAAGATTCAATAAATACTTTTCAAGAAGAAAAACCAGTTCCAGATGAGCTTTAGACCCCTTCAATGCGTATAAGCCACATTATACGCACTTAAATTAAATCAAGATGAGCTAAATTCAGTCAAAATGTTGCGATCAGAATTTGAAGAATATCTTAGGCATGAAAAAGGATATAGAGAAAGAACTATCCAGCTTTACTTATATTATTTTGACAAATTCACAGAAAGGCATGAGTTAACACAAACGTCTATTTACGAGTTCTTGGTCACAAGATACAGAAATGAGATTGCTAGAGCATTTGTGAAAGCTTATATAAAATATATGAATAATACTTTTAAAACTTCTTATAGTGTAGAAAGCCTTTTGCCGGAACCCAGGAAACAGAGAAGTAGGAAAATTCCGAAAACTCTAACAGAAACTGAAGTAATGAAATTAGCGAAAAATATGAATAATGAGAGAGATTCTATAGGTGTCTTGTTAAGTTTCTATTCTGGTCTAAGATTAGCCGAGCTATTGGGTGTGAGAATCGAAGATTTTTCCTGGCAAAAGTTTTCTGAAGATAAAGTAAAGGCAGAAGAAAATAATGAACAAAAACCAACTTGCAAACTTACGGTTAAAAATGAGGGAGCAAAAGGTGGAAAAGAGAGAGTAGTTTTAGTCCCTTATGACTTAACTTTTAGGATTCATAAATTCATAAAGCACAACTTGGAGCCAAAAGGTTACCGATGTCTGTTTGTTACAGCCTACGAAACTGTAATGAAGCCAAGAACATGGCAGACAATAATTGATAAAAAAAGTGTAGAGGTTTTAGGAAAAAGAATCCACCCTCATACTTTAAGACATTCTTTTGCTACTTATCTTTTAGAAAATAGAATCGATATAAAAAGAGTTAGTGAGTTAATGGGCCATCAAGACATTTCAACAACCCAGATTTACTCTCATATTTCTACAAAGGACTTAGAAGAAAGCTATGCCTCTGTTTTTAACGAGTAATAAGTCATAAAAAGAAAAATCTTCATTCACAGAGCCTCTCAGCGCTTATGGCTTGTTTTCCCGTCGGGAAAAAATATCTTATCAGTTTTCTCGGGTGACGTTAAGTTTACAGCCCAGTAGAAAGTCCAGAACCTAGAGAAGGACTATAATGAAGCAATTGCACTTTTCATTCTTTTGCCTTTTTGAGTTAGAACATAGTTAGTCGTCTTTCCTCCAAGACGACTTCTTTTAGTCCCTTTTTCTTTTATCAATCCAAGTCTTGTTAGTTTTGCTATGTTAAAAAATCCTCTTCCAGACTGAACATTGTTTAACTGCCTACCAATATCCTTCAAATTATCTCTGTTTTCTTTCTTCAAAATAAAGTTTAAACCTTCTTTTGTGGTAGTCATTTTAATCTTTCTCTGAAAGTCCTGTAACTTTTACCCATTCAGCAGAGTAGTCATCGTGAATTACTAGTTTTAATTCATCTCCTGGAGCAAAGCCATCTTCCCATTGCAAGTCTTTTCCAGGATAAGAAATTTCTAATATTCTTCCTATCTTTGTTGAAATTACTAGGTATTTAAATTGTGTTTGTTTAGGGTTACATTCGTTTTCTTGTAAAAATAAAGCTTCCTCGGATGAATCGTCAATATTTTCTCCTACTGCTACGACAACCCCTTGGTCAATTCCAAGTTCTTTCTTTTTCTTAGCTTCTTTTATTCCTACCATTTTAATGTTTCTTCATATATCCTCTAGCTCTTGATAATGCTGTTTTTAACCTAACTCCCTTAACTAATGTTTTTTCTGTAGTCCGATTAGATCTTAATACAGTTGTTTCAAAAGGATATTTTTCTTTCCTTAACATCATTTCATGAGGTGTTGACTTTGTAATGTAGATAAGTTCGCCAGTCTTAGAATTAGCCCACGTCCTTTGACCTTTAATTTTCTTCCAATCTTTTAGTGCCATCTTAACCTTATTAGTGATTCGTACTTTATAAATTTTATTATTGTGGAATGTTTCTAACTGCAGAAGTTTCTATTCTCTTTTTCTTTGAAGGTTCTTTGTTCCTTAACTCATCGGGAAGATAATATTCTGTAATTCTTACAATAATAAAAAGAATCGCTCCTGCCGGAAAAATTGAAAAGATCCAAAGCCAGTCAGCGTTTATAGCAAAGTAAATAGGCAAAAATATTGTGAGAAAAGTTAGTATAATGAATCCTAAGTCATAGGCTTTTCTGATTAGTTTAATTTTATTTTCTCTTTGCATTTTATGCTATTTTAATTTTAAGTGACATTGAAACTAAAGTTTGTTTGTCGAGCCCCGTCTCTATCTTTGTAAGCAACTATAAAGGGCTCATTCTCCGAATTAGTTGCATTTCCGAAGCAAGTACAACCAACGTCATACTTTTCTTCTGCATAATTAACCGGATCTTTCGAACAACCAATGTCTTTTACGGTTAAGGTCTGAAAAACTAAAAGCAGGCTAGCTATTACTCCAACAAGTAAAATACAAATTATAACAAACTGTTTAAAGTTACTTTCTTTTATCGATTTTGACATATTTATCCCTCTTTTTTATTTTCTAAAGCTTCTGCTATTCTTGCTAAGTTATCATTAATATCGGAGAGGACTTGAATTGTTTGATAATTCATCTCCGCTTGATTCTGTAGACTGAATCTCGCCTGAAGCGCTTGATTCTTGGCCTGAAGGTTCTGGTTTGTCTGTTCCAACTGTTGTATCTGACTTGAGTTCCTCTCGCTTTTGTTCTCTGAGTTGTTTGACTGATTGTTGTTTTGCATTTGATACCTCCTTTTGCTTCTCATGTTCTGCTTTAATTCTTTCGTGCAAATCAGTATCTGACTGCAATCTTTCTTTTTCTTTTTTCTGTTTTCTTTTCATATAGAGTAAACTAGCAATAATTCCTATAAAAAGTCCAAAAAATCCTGCTCCTGCAATAAATGCTCCATTAACCATTTTAATTTAATTATTTACTATTTGTCCTGATCCTTTCAATGCTTCTAATCTAGAAACTAGTTTTTGAGTTTGTTCCTGAACATTGGTTGCTTGTTCCAACATCTTTGGTATTTGGTTCATGGCCTCTATAACTTTATCCATAATTAAGTAAATCGCTATCCCGACTAAAAGCAACATAGCTCCTGAAGCTAGAAGTCCTCCATATTTTTGTAAAAAGCTTTGTTGATCATACTTCCTGTCGGCCATCTGATGTAATTCTGAACGGGCAAAACGCATTTCTTTGTCCAAGAATTGTGCACCTAGTTCACGCCTTTGTTGGTCAAAGTCTGCAGGACCTATATTAATCCATTCTCCGTCGTCAGAAACATAATACCAATATGTGTTTTGTCCTGTTTGAATTGAAGGAACTGGCAGAGTCTTTTTATGCTTTCTTAAAATAAATACATTATCTCCAGCATTAGAGATTTTTTCTATTTTTCCTTTATCCCTCTTTGTAGGCTGAAAAACCCCATTCACTCTCTCAAAAATAACTACTTTGTACTTGTATTTTTTTCTTTGAATATACATATAAGTTCCAAAAGCAGCTAGAATTCCTACAAAGATTAAAACTACAAGGCCTATGATTATTGAGCTAGCCTCTACTCCACCGCCGCTGCTAGAACTACCTCCAGTTATGCCTGCCTGTTTTAATGCGCTTCCTATCTGTAGAAATTGTCCGGGTATCATTCTTTAATTTTGTATTTTTTAGTTTTATTCCTCTTTTTTATTTATTAATAAAACAATGATCAAAAAAGCAAGGAAAATGACACTGCCTGTCAAAACTCCTGCAGCAAAACCGATGTTCATTCCGCTTAAAACAACTAATTCACTCGCCATGTTGTACCTCTTTTTCTTCTAATTTAGTTACTTTAACATAATCTCCTCCTTTTATTTCAGATTTCTTAGGTATTGTTACCTCTTTTGCCCCATTCTTATTCTCACGCACTTTTAGAATTTCCATTTTTCTTAGATATACGAAATTTAATATATTTATAAATTTTTTGTTGAAAAATAGTTTATGGCAAAAATTACCGCAATTCCTATAAAACCAAATGCTACATAAATTCCGAAGAAATCGGGTTCAAAAATTAATTTCTTTATTTGTTCTATCATATGAATATTAAGATGACAGAAGAAGGGGCCATAAGGCCCCTTCAACGAACAAAAAAACGTATTTGTTTTTGTCCCAGCTAGTATCTAGCTTTTAATTAAATCTTTTGGGTTTCAAAATTTTTTTGGTTTGCCGGTTTTGGATTTTCAGGTTGCTGCGGGGCCTGGTTTTTTTCCTGTTCTTTTCTAAAAGCTTCTATTTGCATTTCAGCTTTCTGTGCAAGCTGCTGCAAAATCGTTGGAAGCTCCCTAACAGACTGAATGCCGGACAAATTTATGGTCGGGTTTTGCCAGTTGCCTTGTTGGTCCTTATAAGACTTCTGAAGACTAAACTTCAATACAGTATAGCCCTCGTTAGTTTTATTTTCCCAAGCAGCAAGCTGGTACTGACCTATCTGTGACGTGTATTTTGGCTCTGCCATTTTATTACCTCCTTTCAATGTTTTTGATTATTTTTCATTTTAAACTTTCTCCATTAAACACCTTAAACATACCTTTTTTCCTTCTAAATAATGTTTTATTTCTGGCTCATTTACTTGATAAAGTTTTTCTGTATCTCTGTGGCAGTTTTGGCATTTCATTTTCGTTCTTTTTCTAAATTCTTCAAAATCTGTTTTCCTAACGCTTCAACGACATTCACAGTAACTGCGTTTCCCATCATGGAATATCTTTGTGTCATGCTGAATCCTTTAGTCCAATTGTCTGGAAAAGATTGTAATCTCTCACACTCAACCTCTGTTAGTCTTCTTATCCTGTTCCTTAATAAACGGAATATGATTTCCTCCTGTTTTGCTGACGGGTATTGTTGGAGCAACTCCGTAAACCGAGTAGATTCGTTTACTTTGATAGTCTCCATCATATTCGAGTTCCAGCCCTTTCTCACTCTCTTTGAAAGATTCTTTAGAGTTTTTTCCGAAAGGTAGTATTTGGAGTCGGGGTTTGTTTCCAAAACTTCCGACAATGAAGACCCGCTCTCTGTTTTGGGGGACTCCGAAAAACTTGCTGTTAAGAACCATCCATTCAACATTATACCCCAACTCTTGAAGCCTCTCCAGGATGATTCTGAAAGTGTGCCCCTTTTGGTGACTAAGTAGCCCTTTGACATTTTCAAGGAGTATATACGAAGGTCTTTTAACTTTAAGTATTCTTTCAATTTCAAAAAACATTGTGCCACGGGTATCCTCGAAACCTCTCCGTTTTCCAGCGATCGAGAATGTTTGACAAGGAAATCCTCCACAGAGCAAATCAAATTCTGGTAAGTCTTCGGGTCTAATTTTTGAGGCATCTCCGTAGTTTTTGACATTTGGGAATTTTTGTTCGAGGAGTTTACTTGCGTGTTTGTCTGTTTCTGAAAAACCCACGCATTTCCATTTGAGCTGTTTGTTCTCAGACTTGTCGTACTCTGTTGGTCTTTTGGAAAGGTCTGATTCAGAGGGTCGTAGATTGTTGGCTCTTTCGAAAAAACCGACACATCTATAATGTCCCAATTGTGTTTCTTTGTCAGACTCGACCTCCCGCCGTTCCTGAAGGCCTTCGAAACTTCGTGAGGCTTTCTGAAACCCAAGTTCAAATCCTCCGACTCCGGTGAACATACTGAAGTATCTGATTTCTTTTTGTCTGTCATTTTCCATTTTGATTTTTGAGATTGCAGGTTTGGAGGGTAATAACTATGGTTTATCCAAGTTGGCTATAGAAATAACCCTCAAGGGTTTTTATCCTCCCTAACTGCATTTCCTTGACCTTGATTTTTTCTTTTTTCCTTTATTCTTTTTATTACTTCTTCTGAAATTTTATACTTTCTTGCTCCTGCCCTTCCGACTTTTTTAGTCGTTTTTATCTCTGAGTTTTTTGCTTCCCATTCTTCTGTGCCAACTTCTTTGCAAGAATTTATGTGGTTTTCAAATTCTTCCCTGTTGTCGGCTTTGAAACCGCAATTACAAATCATTGAGTTTTCACCGCTTTTTTTACCCACTCTAAAGGCTTTGAGTATGGAGGATTTACAAATGTCTTTTCTTTCCATTCTATTTCTAAACTGTTTGTTTTTGGGTTTTGATTTAGCGGGCACGGATCAAACCACTCTCCGAATACTTCCATTATCCATTTTGGTGTTCTGTAGTTATCACTTTCTCTAACCTTCATTTCCAAACAATCCTCGTTTCAACGCTATCTACCAAAGTCTGTCCGTCCAAATCTTCTTCCTGATAATCGGAGGCGGAGTATGTTGTATGAAAAGCGGTGATACTAGATTCAGATTCGGACTCCGCCTCCTTTCCTGAAGAATTTTGAAAGTTAGAAATTCGGCATGGATACCAAAAAGCAGTGGTGTTTAATTCTTCAGGACTATGAGTGTCCGCACTAGCCCCCCTTTTCAAGTTACTGACGTGACCTGCTTCACTTGATACTCGGGGGCGTTGCTGATGGGCACGCGTATCTCCACAATTTTCGTGCGGACTATCTTCTTCTAGTAATTGCGGATAAAATCTTGCCATATGTGTTTCTGCAAAGTCTGTCATTTTGATTTTTTCTTTTTTGGTTTATTTGTTATTTTGACTATATCTTCTATATCGACTTCGTCGCCTGATTCTAAATTCAACTCTCTTGAATCCATTTCTCGAAGGCCAATAACTAGTTGGCCTCCCCAGTTTCTTATTTTTCTGATTCTCATATTGCATACAGAATCTTGACCTTTATAAATCTTTTGCTAATCCTTTGATAATCCTTTGTTACTAACAAGAAGTCAATAATATTTAAATATAAGCGGAGCTTTTAGTTTTTTCACAATGAAACGAAACGACATGATTGAAACGATAAAGAAAAAAGCTGCTTTTTTGAAACAATTTGATGAAAAAGCGCATTTAGAAACTTATTCTGGAAGATTTTATAACGGAAAAATCTCTTATTTAGACGATATTTACCTTAAGATCGAAGATAGAATTCTCGGAGAAATAAAAATAATCTTTGATGAAATTAAAGTTTTGGAGGAATATAAACCAAAAAATGAAAAAGAGTGATTGGGAAAAGGAAAAAGAAGAGGTGAAAAAAGAGTGGCAAAAAGAAAAAGAACAATTCTTAAAGAAAGAAGGCAATGAAGACCAAAAAATAGTTCTTATGTCAAAGTTTTCGCCTGAACCCTATGTTGAAAGCCTATTAAAAAAGACAAAGTTTGTGTACGACAAGTATAAGACACTTTGGAGATTTGACTATACAGAAGGCATCTGGCGTTCTGATGCGGACCAGTGGGTAAGGACAGAGTTAAGAAAAAATCTTATGGGAGAAGGTCAACAAAAGAAGCAGTACGTTGAAGAGGTGGTTTCGTTTATCAAAGACTATTACTTTGACGAAAATTTTGAACCTAACAAGAATCCTTATCTTATAGCTTTCAAAAACAAAATATATAACTTAAAAAATAATAGATACTTGGATTTTTCTCCAGATTACTCTATAACCAGTAAGTTGGACCTTATGATAGATGAAAACAACACTTTTTGTCCAGAAATAGATCAATTTTTTGAAGATTCTATAGGAAAAGAGTATAAATCTATACTTTATGACCTTTGTGCCTACTGCTTATTTAAGGGCTACCCTTATCAAAAAGCATTTTTTATTTACGGCCCCGCTTCTACAGGAAAATCGGTTTTTATGGAGTTCCTTGAAAAATTTCTGGGCCAGGAAAATTTTTGTTCAATAGAGCCTAAACAGATACAAAAGGACAAACATGCAAGTTACAAAATGTGGCAAATGTTAGCTAATGTGGTGAGTGATATTGATTACAGGGAGTTAGAGGACGTAACGGTCTTAAAAAAGATTACAGGCGGCGACACACTTTTTATGAGGCCGATGTATTCTACAGGTTTTAATGTTCACACATTTGCTAAGCAAATATTTTCTACTAACAAGCTCCCAGCTGTAAGAGAAAAGACGATGGCATGGTATAGGAGAGCATATATAATACCTTTCATGAACCGAGTTGACTCTGAAAAAAGAGATCCGTTTTTAATTTCAAAAATAACTCAAAAAGAAGAGATGGAAGCATTTGCTTATCAATGCCTTAAAAGCCTTAGGAACATGTATAAAAGAAATTGGAAGTTTACTTACGATGTAGATGTGGAAAAAATGGCAGAGGTCTATGAGAAGCTTTCTAACCCGATACAGATGTTCATAAATGAAAATTGCGTAGAAGAGAGCTTATATGACTCAAATGATGGGTTTGTTTACAAGTGGGAGTTCAGAGATAAGCTTAATCAATGGCTTAAAAACAACCACCTACCTACTGCTTCTTCAAGCGAGGTTAATTCTTTCATGAGAGAGAGGTACACCGAATCAAACAGGAAAGCACCGTTTAAAGAGAAGTATTATAGGGTCTGGGCGGGTTTAAATTGGATTAAAAGTTCGCATAATCATAACCCTTCCTTTAACCAATTTAACCTTTTTAACGGGAAAATAAAAAAAGTACTATATATGGAAAAAATTTTTGATACCCCGTTAAATTGGTTATATCCGTTAAAGAGACAAGATTTGGCGAATCCGCTCTCATATCACCAAAAATTTGTCGAATTGATTAAAAATTGGGAGCAAGGCAATACTAAAAATGATAACTAAAGGCGGAAAAGAAACAGAGAAAAGAGGTAAAACTAACCTTACTCACAAATTTTTCAAGTTCTGCAAAGCTTGCGATGAAAAGTTTTGGCCAAAAAGCCACTCGCAAAATCTTTGTCTTGTATGTAAAATAAAAAGCAAAAAGAAAAAATGAACTATGAACACTTTTTTGTTTTGCTTATACCGTTATTCTTTTTAATCATTGCCCTAAAAAAAGATTTAGAAAAAAGAGAAATACCTAACTGGATTCCTTTAATGATTTTAATTATCACCAGTATAATACAAATTGCCGTTCATAATCCAATAGAAGCTCTCTCAGGCCTTATTCTGCTTTTTTCCGTGTCTTTAATTCTATACAGACAAAATTCTTATTATGGCGGAGATCACAAGATTATAGCTGCTTTGGGCCCTGCAGTTTTCTTTTCCCGTAATACAATACCAAATTTCCTAAATTTTGCAGAATTTTTTGGAATATTCTTATTTATAGGGATAGCCTATTATATGTACAATAAAAATTTGAAAAAAGTAGCTTTTATGCCAGTAATCTTTCTCTCTTATTTGGCTTTTGTTATATTGAACTCTATAATACATTTTCTCTAACCTTAACAGGTTCCCGGGATGGGCCTAGAACTAGACAATCCCGGGCCCCTGTCAGGGAAAAAGAGGTGATTTGTTTTCGCAGTTGTCTCAGTTTCAGAGACTATGATTTAAGCCTTTTTTTAAGGCCTTTCCTCAGGGATTTTGTCTTAGGTTTCATTGCATTCTGTGAGCTTTCGATCCTAATACCCTTAAATGGAACTCTAGGCCTTATTTGTTTAACATCCAATTTTTTACCATCTTCAGTCCTTTTTGTAAAGGCCATCTTGCCATTAGGCTGTTTTTCTAGTTTTTGACATACCATTGTTACTTTTTCCTCCTTTCACTTTTTTTCTACGAGCAGGCTTTCTGAAACCTTTTTTAAGCTTTCTAGTGGTTTTACGAGTAGACTCACGAGTTCTTGCTCTAATCCCTAATTCTACAGGGCCTGCTTTGAATCCAAAAAATTCATTTGTCATTTTTCTTTTTTTGTTTGTTTTTTTGATTTTTTGAGTATGATTAAAAAATTAAAAAAAGACGACTACAACGAGCCGCCCTTATTAGAGCCTCCAAATCTATTGACTACAAATATCACTGCGGAGATTATCAATATTAGGATTACTACTCCTAATAGTGACAACCACGTTCCAGTGTTCGCGAAGAAATCACTAATACCACTAGAAGCATTATCTATGGTGTTTTGTTCTCCACTATCAACTTCGTAGTTGTAGTCAATATTTACATCGCTAAACGTTGTTGTTGTAGCATTCAAAAGCACTATTGGGTCAGCACTATTATTTACAGTATAGTTGCCGGATCCAATTACCGTGCCATCGCTCGCATTCCTAGCTTCAATGACGCTTATTGTACCAACACCCTGCTTATTAAACTCATAGCCTGTAGAGTTAATAAAGGCACCGGTTTCATTATTCACGGTCTTTGTGCTGGTAGAGTCGATTGCACTACTATCCCCCAAGCTTTGGAAAACTATCAAAGCCGTAACCCCGATTATAACCAAAGCTAAAAGTACAACTAGAAATTGTTTTGCTACATTCAAACCCATAACGCCTTTTTTATCTTTTATAGCTTTCATTTTCTTTGAAATAAATAAAAGGATGGGAGCGAAAGCCCCCATCAATGATTTAGTTTATCTAAAGGCTATTCTTGCCTCCAGAACTACCAAACCTGTTAACTACAAAGATAACAGCGCTAATTATCAATATTAGGATTACTACTCCTAATAGTGACAACCACGTTCCAGTGTTCGCGAAGAAACTACTTACACCAGATGTTGCGTTGTTAATAACATCTTTGGTTCCGTTATCATTCTTGACAACGCTTGTGTCACCTAGGCTGTTCAAAACAATTAGAGTAGTAACACCTATGATAACTAAGCTCATCAAAACAACTAGGAAAGACTTAGCAACGTCTAGTCCCATTACACCTGAGCTACTGTTAAGACCTAGTTTGTTTTTAGAACCTTTGTATAGGCTTTGCATTTGACTTTTAAGTCCCATTTGATTAATTTAACCTCCTTTCACCTATCTCCTTTCCAACTAAGTTGGAAATAGGCAGGATTTTTCACAAAAATAATGAATTTAGTTTTTTTAAAAGTGTGTAAACAATGTATGCATGTGAACTAAAATCCTGTTGATTCCATTCTACTCACATAAAGCCAGATCATTCCTATTATAGCTAATGCAATCGAGCTAACGACAGTACCTGTTCTAATCAAGTTGTCAAACAGAGACAAAGTCACAGCTACAATTGCTGTTATCCAAGATCCTACAGCAAAGCTTCCCGGAAAATCTCCTTCTCCTTGTCTTCTCATTTGTGCAAAATAACTTCCGAGAGTTGAAACTATAAACACGGAAACCAAAACTAAAGGTATAAATGCAGGAACTACATCTGCCGAATACTTAAATATGCTTCCTATTCCAGTTGTGTTGAAATCATTTATCTCCTTATATGCCATTTTTATTTACCTGTTCTTAGTAGTTGCCATCCTAGTAATACTATAACCACTAAAAAAATTGTTGTCATAACCGAGCCTATAATTACTGTAGCCTCTCTAGGTAATCCTAAAGCCGAAACTACAGGCTGTAATACAGCTCCGAATATGTCATAAGCTATTCCTGAAAATGTCTGAGCTATTGCAGAAACTCCTCCGAATATCAAACTAGAGACATCTCCAGCTTGAGTCGGGTCTTCTTGATAAAGAGTTCCGTTCCTTGCCTGAGCCTCCCTTTGTGAATTTTGAAGAGATTGATTTACATTTGAATAGATTTTATTTATTTGCGGATTTTCTCCTATACTTTGATTTGCATCCCATTCAGCCTGATAGCTTATTGAAAAAGATATAATTGCGAATGCAAAAAATGCTATTATAATAAACCCAACTACAACATTTCTCACACTGCTCATACTCCTCTACCTCCTTGATTTAGTTTCCAAATTAAAATTCCGCCGCTAATTATTAACCAAACTGTTGCAGTTCCTATACCAAGACCTGCAGAGCCTGTAGTTAAGAACATTATTGTGGAAATAATTAAACCAAATATCATTCCAATAACCATTCCTACTGTTGAAGCTATAAACATAAATGGTATCATTAAAAGTAAAATTAACAAGAAAACTAATCTTGTTTCCCCAAATATGCTTGATGTGTCTGGAAGAGTTCTAAATGTTTGTGTCTGAACAACCTGCCCCTCTTTTAATAAAGTTATTTCTATTGTAGAATTGGCAAATTGTTGGCCGTAATCGCAAGTTAGTGTTCCGAGACTTGAAGTCAAAGTGTCTGAACAAACCGTTCCATTGTTAAATCTATTAGCAACAGTTCCATTTAAAGTTAAGTTTGCTGCAGAACCGTCAATAGTTGAGAAATCGACGGTTATTTTGTTTTGTGTTTTACTTAAGTTAAATTGATACTTTAAATTTTTGTATTTCAAAAAGTTTGGCAATTTAAAGTCAGATTCGAATGCGTTTAGGTTGACTTGACAATCGCCTGTAACCTCATTCGCACAAACCGCTGAAATTCTGTCAAACAGGGCTAATAATTCGCCATCTTTTCTAACTTCTATCCGATATATCCCATCTTTAGCAACCAGGGAAGCTACAGCTTGACCATTATCATCCGTCAATGGACTTTCTACAAGCCTGAATTGACCACTGCCAACATATTCTCTCTTAATTGAGATTAAAGCTTCAGGAACTTTTGAAAAACTATTGTCTTTGAAAATTAAATTGAAATCAGTTGCTTTACTACTTTTTAAATCAAGCAAGTCCACATTTTTAGGTATTGTCGCATTGGTTAACTTAAAGTTTTGTAGGTTATTTCTTTCTGTTTGAAAGCCGTCTGCCTGGTATTCTGCTTGCGCATCCATATCGTAAGTTGTAGTGTTTAAGTTGTCGTCTATGCATACTTTTGCAGTATTTGAGTTGTAAGTTTTCGAGAAGTTTAATACTTGCTTATTTGTTCCTTTAGAGAAAATGTTTATATCTACGGATATGCTCTCGTTTTTTCCAGAAATATCTGTCAAATTTGTTTCTTCTTTAAGATTGTATTCTAATATCTTTGTTCCATAAGTTGAACAATCGTCTATGTTAATTGGACTTACTTGTTGAGAAAAGTTTTGAGCTGAAATTTCTGTATTGTCATCCGTTGTCAAATTCCAATTAAATCCAATATCGGTCGGAGAGTTTACATCGGGTGCAATTATGGTCTTGTTAATGAGGATATTCCCGTTAGAAGAAACGCTGTCAGGGTTCCTTGCAGTTCCGTTGTAAATAAATTCTGCTGTGGAGAAGGTCCCGGATATTTCAGTGATATTAATAGTGAAGCTATCTTTAGCTCCTTCGGGTGTATTCGTATTTGTTGATTTATTTAAATTTTTCCCGTTATAAAGTTGCTGGTTCTCGAAAATCTTGTATGTCCATTCCTCAAATTCGCTTTCAGTATTTCCGAAAGTGTCGTTTGCATAAAAAGTTAGGTTAAAGTTGTTTTTCTCTAAACTTATTGTGAAATTATCGGCTGTGCAGCTTACGGATTCGTTTGTTCCATTGTAATTAAACCAGCAAGAGTCCAAATTATTGTCTGTTACATTGAAATCGAAAGTTTCATTTTTTCCTTCAAATCCGTAGTTTAAAGTGGTTTTATTCTCTACAGAAATGTTCGGGCTTTTTCTATCAATTTCAAAAATCCTTGTTTCGTTGGCTGTTCCGACTAAGCCTGAAGAACTTGTAGCTTGTGCCGACCAATTATAATCTCCATCTGCTAGAGATTTTCTAAAGTTTATTATGCCTTCACTTGCAGTATTATTCGTTTGGTTAACTTTTCCGTTAAGTATTAAAGAAGCATTTGAAATTTGACTGCTTCCCGCCGAAACATTTATTGTAAAGTTTATGTCGTTTGTAGTGAAGTTTGTATTATTGGCTGGAGATTTTAAAGTTACATTTGGAGCTGTTAGGTCAATTTGAAAATTCCTTGTTTCTGAAACTGTTATATTGTCTGGGTCTCCGTCAGTTGCGTTTATATGCCAGGTATGATTTCCTGAAGTGGAGATTGTTTGCGAGAAATTATAGATAGCATTTTTTCCTGATTGGTTTACTTGTTTTTCTGTTCCATCTACATAAAGGCTAACATTTTTTAAATTGTTATTATCATGGGTTACGTTAGCTGAAAAGTTTATATTAGTTGTTAAAAATACTTTGTTGTTGTTCGGTTTAAGTAAATTTATATTTATTGGCGTAAGTTTTTCTTGAGCGCCCCAATAAGGTCGTTGATTATTTGTTGAATTGTAAAGATTTTGAACTTCTGTTGACGTTAATGAATCATTATATAATCGGACATCGTCTAAAGTTAACTCCGGTGCAGTTGATAATAATTTAAAATCATAAGAATTTGTAAAACTCTGCCCATCTGTTGCAGTATCAATTTGAGAGCTATCAATATATAGAACCCAATTATCGCTTTTATTTCTTGTAACAACTGCATGATGCCATACCCCATCTGTCATAATAGTTGTATTTGTTCCCTGAACAATATCAGTATGACTTCCTCCACCTGTACTTTTCATAAAACCAATACCTTCACCATCTATTCTTCCAAACCTGTAAGCAAAATTTTCATTATTAACCCCTGATTTCTTTACAAAATCTCCCCATGTATTGTTTGTTGATTTATACCACACTGCAATAGAAAACGCTCCTGTAAAATCAAAAGCAGAAACATCTCCCATATTTACTGCACCATTTGAGTAATTAAAAGCATTATTTATTTTTCCTGTTACTCCTCGAGTGGCACCATTGTTTGTTCCGTCATTTTGACCAATATAATCTTCTACGTTTCCTGAATTTCTGTCAAGAGCATAATAAGAAACCAAATTATCTGAAGCACCTGTTTGTTTTGGACAATTTGATTTATTATTTTGAGTATCGAACCAGCAATATTCTGAAGTGTCGTTAGCAACTGCATAGTTTAAACTTCCATTGGTGTCATTATAGGTATAAATTTGTCCAGAATTTCCTGAATTGTTTATAGTCCCATACCAACCAGTTTTATTTGCTCCGAAGTAGCCTATTCCCGTATATCCTGAACCGTTTGCATTGTGAGGGTATCTTGTTTCATAAGAACTATTCCACCAAGCCCATTTATCAAAAGATTTTCCAAAAGCCGAAGCTACCCAATCCACGCTGTCTTGTTCTGATTTTTTACCTTCTATTTTCCATTTATAAGTTCCCGGAGAAAGAGTTTTTCCTGTATAATTCGCCCAGTATTCTTTCTCTACTTGTTTTGTTCCTTTTTGAACGATTCTCGTAGCCTTTGTCCCGTTTATTGTAGTATGGTTCTCTTGAATGTAGTTTGGTTTTGTGACATTTTTTGTTTTCTTTATTTTTATGTTGGCTTTAACATTTGAATCTAGGCTTTTCATTGAAAGACCAGTAAATAAAGGTCCGCTTTGATATAAAGTAGCTTTTCCTATTGCATGGCAATTATATAAACATGTTTCTGTGTTTTCGATTAGCTCATACTCGGCTTTTTTACTTCCGAATCCTAAAGGACCCTTTATCGTAATTTTTCCATATTTTCCTACTGTTTTACCGTTGCCTTTTCCTGGGTTATTTATTTGGCCTGGCGGAGTGAAAGATTTTGAGTTTGTCCAAGACCAGAAAGAAGATTCATAGTTTGGTAGGTTTTTCTTTAATTGACTTGAGAAAGCCCCTACATTTTTTTTGTTAAAACTCATTTGGAAAGCCGAAACAGAAGCAGACAAGACAAATGTAGCTATAAAAATTAGTGCTAAAACGGAGATTGTTTTTTTGTTCATACTGTTGGCCCTCCTTCATCTCTAACAATATTTATCAATAAAAATATTCCGCCGACCAATGCTATTATGGCTGCAAAATAAGGCAAGTATTGCAGGACAAAGTTTGCTGCTGTAAACTGCTGGAATGTTGAGGCTATGTCTGGATTTTGCAAAATCTCTCCGGTATAGATATTTGAAACTGTTGCGGCTAACACAATTCCCGCCGCCGCCACAAAAATATACAATATTAAAAATGCTGGATGGGATCTGACAAGGAAATTACTAATCATGGCATTTATTGCCATGCCTATTAGGATTATAAAAGCCAAAGTTTTTCCAGAGCCATTTAATGCACGATCGGCCTCTCCAAATGTTTTATTTGCAGCTTCGTTAACCATGTTACTGTTAGTACTTGTTATTTGATCTGTTATTAGTCCATGACCGTAAACCCAAAGGCCAATAAACGTCAAAGTTACTATTGCAACTACTATCCATACAAATACATCGCCTAAAGCTCCTTTTTTACTTTGCATTTCTTGACACCCCCCTTTCTACTGACCCTTGTTTAAGTCTCTCTTTTATATCCGGTGCTTTCAAAATTCTTCTAACAACCTCTCCTTTTGAAACACTCCTTCCTTCTATTTTTGAAAGTTCTTTTGAAATTCGGAATAACTCTGTTGATACAGATTGTGGCATTCCGACCATTGTCCTGTTTTTTTGTGCCATTATCTAGTTGGTAAACCTCGTTTTAGTGCTTGAATATTTTTTTTGTCACTCATTAAATTTAGAGCAATGAAGAAAGTCATGGCTATCAAAAGCGGGCCTAAAGCTACTATCATTATTGTTGAGCCTACATTAAATAAAGTATAAGCTGTGTCCATTGCTGCATACTGTCCGGTTATTCCTTTGCCGGTAAACATAATGAACATTAGCGATATATAAGTCAAGAACCCATAAACAAATTTTGTATACTTATTGTAGTTTACTCCGGCTAGCTCTCCGGCCTCATTTCTAATATTGCCAAAAGGCGTAGTTATAGTTAAATATAGGCTTACTCCGAAGAAAACTAGGAGGACAAATAAAAGTCCTATGTAGAGTGTTCCTTGACCTTCCTGTAGCTCTCCGCCGGATGTAGTTATAGTGAATGAGTAGGAAAATGTTTCTGTTTTTCCGTCTATTATTCCCTCACCGTTTACTTTGTAAGTACCTATTTGGTTCGTAAAATTTGAATCTAAAGTATAATTAAAAAAAGTGCCTTTTTTGGTCATGGCAGAATTTATAGAAATTGTGCTGCCGTTAGGGGAAAGTATTTTTGTAATATTTGCTGAACTACAGTTGCATACTTGTATTAGCTGTACATCCTCGTTTTTTTTGAAAGTCCCGAGGTCAGAAATCCCGGCTGATGCAAAACCAACTAATAAAATTAATAAAATTGGTGTAATCATTGTATACCTCAGTTTTTTCATTGTTTATTTATTGAATTTCATTTTTAAAATATTTTTGATTTTCTTTGCAACTTTTACAGATTGGCTTTCCGTTTTTTTCTTCTACTGCTTCGTTTTTCTTGCAAAATTCGCACTTAATAAATGGTAGGGCTAATTGCATTATGGATTTATGCTTTTAATTCCTGTTGTTTTATTTTTTCTTATCCAATCGACAGTTTTTGCATTTTGATTTGATCCCTTTCCAGGATTTCCTTGAGGAGGGCCTCTAACTGGCTTATTTGGGGTTATCGGACCGACAGTTTTTGCATTTTGATTTGGTCCTTTTCCAAAGTTTCCTTGAGGAGGACCTCTAACTGGCTTATTTGGAACTTTCTTACAAGCTGGAGTGACATTGAAAACTGGATGGTTTTTGCACGGGACAATTTCTGAAAGTTTTACTTTTTTATCGAATTTCAAATTTTTTGCTTTTCCTGGCGTTATTTTTGAAAAATTGGGTTGAGCAATTGTGAGAGTTCCAGCTAAGAGAATTAGTGTTAGGCTTGCTATTATTAGGGTTTTAGTTTTGGGTTTCATCCTATTCAACTCCTATCCATTTTTTCAATTCTTTTGAAATCTGTTTCTTTTGCTTTTTATTTCCAAATTTCTCCATAGATTTTTTTCTGCATTCTTCTTCTAAAAGTTCATAAACATCTACTCCAAATCTTTCTAATTCTTGAGCTTTTTCTAAAATATTGTTTGCTTGTTCTATGCCTCTTTCCCACCCATGTTCAAAAGATTTTTGTGTTTTTTCTATTGAGTTCATTTTTACCATCTCCATCTTTTAGTTTTTGAAATTTCACTCTTTTCTCCAACTCTTTCCTCACTTCCACATCCATGCTTTTGACAAGCCCAAGTTTCTTCAAATCCGCATTTTTCGCAGAATGTTAGTTTTCTACGACCTGGCTTCTTTTTTGAAATATACGAAATTCCTTTTTTCTTTTTTGTTTGTTTTTTAGTCATTTTCTTTGAAACTAATACATAGCATTCCAGCTTGAACCATCACATCCATAGTGTGCTGTGCCATTATATTTAATTTGTCCTTCCTGAGAAGAAGAGCAAGTGCCTAGATTAGTTTGCTTTAAATCGAGTATATCACTATATTGAGTAGAAACATTTATATCGCCATTTGAAAGCCCTGAATTTTTGTTATTTCCAAAAGCAGCATTACCTCCTATTTTTGCGTTTCCATCTACATCCAACTTAGCGCTTGGAGAGCTTGTTCCTACTCCTACATTTCCAGAGTTATCAACAGTCACATCCTTCTGACTTACATAAGAATCTCTCACTTCGGCTTTTCTGGAATAAAGGGCTTCTATCTCTGAATCAGACAACTCACGAGAATAAATTCTTACATCGTCTATTGAACCGTTAAATTCCTCTCCTCCTCCAGAACTATGAGCACCAATAGCCCCCGCATTGCCAGTTGCGACAGGAGTTTTAGAAGTTGAGTCGCTTCCAATATGTTGACCCTGAGAATAAAAATCAATGCTACCTGAAGAATTAACAGAAACAACCACATGATACCACTTATTTTTTTCAAACGAGTGAGATACACCGAAAGTCTGGAAAGAGCCATCAGCAAAATAGTATTGAAGTTCGGAACCTGAATTGGCAAATCTTAAAGCATAATTGCTTGCAGAAGGAGAACCTCTCTTTCCAACAATTGAATTAAACTGGTTGAAACCTTTAGGCTTAACCCAAGCGGAAATCGTTATAGGGTGGGTCAAATTTAAAGAATCGGTGTTAGGCAAACCAATATAATCTGACTCGGAACGGTTGAACTCAAAAGCCCCTCCTCCATTAAAACCTCCACTGGAATTAAATGTTGCACCATTATTCGTCCCATGGTTATTTTCTACAGAACTATCCAAAACAGTAGAGCCTAAAATGCTGTCATTGTTAAAGTTCATGCTCAAAACAGAACCTTGCGAGGAAACATCGTTAATACTGTTGCTAACCAAACCGTCGGTAGCGTTTATAGAGCCGTTAACAACCAACTTACTGTTCAATTGTTTTCCATTACTCACTCCAATTCCCAAATTATTAGAAGTCATATTTCCACTTAAAATTGGTATTCCATTACCCAAATTAGCCTGTTGCAAAACAAAATGCCCGTTATATTGAGGTGCTGAGTGAAAGCCTATTGCTACTGAGTCGTTTATGTCGGCTGGTGTTGAGAGAACGTTAGGGTCTGTTGATTGGTAACCAATTGCTGTAAATCTATTTCCTGCGTCTCTACCTGTTCTCCAACCTTGTGCCACGAATTTGTTTCCCGCCCTTATTCCTGCCCTCCAACCTTCTGCTACAAAACTATTTCCTGCTCCTCCTCCAGCTTGGTCTCCCTGTGCTACAAAATCATCTCCTGCATTTAAACCTGCTTTACGTCCTTGTGCTGCGAAGTTGTCTCCTGTTGCTCCTTCTCCTGCGTCTGTTCCTACAGCAACAATACCGCCTTTTGTAATATCAGCGTTGGTATCCCCAACAGCAACACTATTCTGACTCAAATTAACTCTCAATATGTCTGTTTGGTCGAATTGAAGTGCATGACTTGAATTAAGATTTATATTTCCTCCTTGAACATCCAAC
>JBDGRI010000046.1:0-4407 GCA_042218235.1 Candidatus Pacearchaeota archaeon | reverse complement strand
ATATAAGATAAGCTATTTTAAGCCTTTGGAGATAATGGGTGCTTTGACAGAGGAGCTTGGCTAGCTTTCAAAGAAATAAATAAACGTTACGGGCCCAGAACCAAAAAATCTCCTGAAGACACTTCTGAAATTTCTGAAGAGATTGCAGACATAATTTTTAACTTAGTTTGTATGTCAAATTCTCAGGGCATTGATTTAGTTGAA
The DNA here is from genome assembly GCA_042218235.1 of Candidatus Pacearchaeota archaeon. Taxonomy (GTDB): domain Archaea; phylum Nanobdellota; class Nanobdellia; order Pacearchaeales; family GW2011-AR1; genus JBDGRI01. Next base: position 4,203 of record JBDGRI010000046.1, on the reverse strand, counting down.
GCGTGGAAAAAGAAAATGGACAAGTGTTACGGTAGAGATAAAGACCGTTTTGAAAAGGCTTAGTTTTATTAATTTCTATAATTTGGTTTATTTATGAAAAGAAAAGAGAAAATCCTTTTTGTATGTAGGCATAATCAATCGAGAAGCCAGATTGCTAGAGCTCTGTTTGACGAATTTGACAAAAGAAATTACTATGAAGTTGATTGTGCCGGAGTAATAGAGCCTAAAGGTTCTAAAGAAGTTAAGGATGCATTAAAAGAGATTTTTCGCGAACTGACTTGCAATACAAAAAGAAAAAGCTTCTTAGCAGAAGTCTTCTAGAAAATTTTGACAGAATAATAATTGTGGCTGACGATGTTCCCGAATCTCTCTTTGGCCCCGAAAAAGAAAAGGGAACAAAGGTAGAGAAGTGGGACGTTAAAGACGGGCATAAATACGGAGAAATGCCTAAGAAGGAAAGGCTAGAAAGAGTTTATCAGGACATAGAAAACAAGGTAGAAAACTTTCTAAATAATTAGCTACCTTTCGCCAACATCTTTCAAAATTTTATTAACAACCTGCCTTATAGATTTATTGCTTGTATCTATTAGGATATCCTCAGGCTCTTTCTTCTTTAGGCCTTCTTTAGCTTCTTCTTCAAAATGCTTTTTAGGCATATTGGCTTTAGACCTTTCCTTATTTCTCTTTAATGCGGTTTCTAAATCGACGTCTAGGAAGAAAGAATAAATCTTGTCTTTTTTGTCCAAGTAATTTTTGAGCCTTTTCTTTACAGATTCTTGCTTGGACTCTTGTAAAATAAATTTATTTGATACATTTTGTTTTATCGATTGTTTCATTATAAAAAACATAGAATCCTTTGAAATTTGGTTTGTTGGTTTCCTGTCTTTTAGGCTTAAAGGTTCAAAAATTTCTTTTATTTTCCAAATATCCACAAAAACGGCTCCTTTGATTTTCTTTTCTAGTTGTTCAGAGATAGTTGTTTTTCCTGCACCACTTTTTCCTCTTAAAATTATTATTTTTCTCATTCATTCAAAATAATCCTAAATAATTTAAATAGATTTTTCATTAAACCGAATATGGAAATTGACAAAAAGAAAATTACGGACAAAATCAATTTGCTTGTTTTTGAAAACCAGAAGGAATTGGCTTCTACTTTTGTTAGGTTTCAGGAGCATTATGAGTCTCCGGAATTTGCAGGCAAGACATTTTCTCTTGAGGAGTTTAAGGAATGGTACATAAAGAATTCTGAGAAAGGCAGGGAGACTGGCGAGTTTACTTATTATGAAGATTGGAGCGGTTTTAATATTCCATCATATGTTATGAGGCCTTTTTATGAAGGCAAGTTTGATCCTCTTTCAGATCAAGAAAGGGAATTTTTGGACATCTTTAGAGATGAGAAAGAGCCGTTTTATGTTATAGGTATCCATAAGGAATCTAAAAATATTCAAGGCTATTTGAAACACGAAACTGCTCACGGACTTTTCTATACTGACACTGAGTACAAGTCCAAGGTTGAGAAAATTCTTTCCGAATATGATATAGAAGGCCCTAAAAAAGAGTTAATAGACAACGGATATAGTGAAAATGTTTTAGAAGATAAAGTTCATGCTCATGCTATTGACAAAGAAGATGTTTTGAAAAACTCCCCTACTGAAGAAATGAGGAAAAGACTTAGGCAAGTTTATCAAGAATATCTAAAAAAGAATAATGCTTCATTTCCTGAGATAGAATAAGTCCTATTTTTCTGACAACTTTATTTCCGTGTAATCTCCAATATTAGAATCTGCGATTCCTGAATCAATTTTTGCTAAATATAAACCGGAATTTGGATCTACTTCAATCTTATATGGCGATGCTGCCCATTCTCCGTGATACCTTCCAGAAAAATTAGAGTCTTTTGGTTTTTCTACAGAATATGCAAGATTTGCTAATTTGGAATCTTTTGGGAATTTCAAAAATTTTAATCGCTCGACTCCGCCTTCGGAGAAAAAGTAACCTGCAACAAATTGTTCAGGGTTCCTTGAACCCTCGTCATATACGGGTCCTTTGAAAAAACAACCCTCAGAAGATTCGGATAACTTTACCTCTCCAGATAGGGCGGCTCTCCCTTCCTCTAAACGTTCAAAATCATAAAATCCACTTAGATTTAACTTTTCTGACATATTGAAAAATACGGAAAAACCCTATAAAAATATTTATGTAGTGGAGAATATTATTTTTCTTATGAGACCTCAAAAAGCAATAAAACAATTAAAAGAACTTGAGAAAAAAGGTGGTACTATGAGGTTGGCTGCTGAAGAGTGGAAAGCCGATTATGAAATTTTGATTTCTACTATAATGTCGGCCAGGACTCGTGATGAAGTTACAATTCCTGTTGCTGAAAAGCTTTTCAAAAAGTATCCGACTCCTGAAAAACTTGCCAGGGCAAAAAGAGAAAGTGTGGAGAAAGCGATAAACCCTGTTAATTTCTACAAAAACAAGGCCAAAAACATTCATAATTGCGCTAAGGAGATTGTTGAAAAATACAATGGAGAAATTCCGCATGACTTTGAAAAATTGATTGAACTTCCAGGTGTTGGAAGAAAGACTGCGAACGTGTTTTTATCTGAGCTTCAAGATGATGCAATAGCTATTGACACACATGTTTGGTACATTTCAAGATATTTAGCATGGACAGATAAAAAAGATCCTGAGAAAGTCGAAAAAGACTTGCAAGAACTTTTCCCGAAAAATTATTGGTCGAAAATAAACCCTGTTTTAGTTAGGTTTGGAAAGAAATATACTTCGCGTAAGGAAAAGGATGAATTGTTGGATGAGATTAAGAAGATTAGATAATTATTCAAAGAAAAACCTTTAAATAAAATTGCTTTTTGAAAAAGTTGAAAATGGCCGAAAAATTAAAGTGTGATGTTTGTGGAAAGGAGGTTAAAGACCAAGAAGGTTTGGACATGCATAAAAAAGCAAAGCATTCCGGTTCAGAAAAAGAGGAAAAATCTCCTTCAATTTCTAAAAGAAAAATTAAAGTTTACGCTATTTGGATTGTAGTAATCGGTCTTTTGGTTTGGGGCATTGTTTCAATTGTTAGCGGGCTAGGTCAATATGACGAATTTGCTCAATGTCTTGTAAAAAATGATGTTAAAATGTATGGAAATGATAATTGTCCTCATTGCCAAAGGCAAAAGAATCTTTTTGGAAGCAGTTGGTCAATAATGAAAGAGAATTATGTAAGATGCGGTGGTCCTGGAGCGACACCTGAAAGTATGAGAAGATGTCAGGAAGCCGGTGTCCAGTCAACGCCTACATGGCAATTTAGTGATAACACTACACAAGCAGGTGTTATGCAAATGGAAGAGCTAGATCAGAGAGTTGAGGCTTGTGAGATAACAGAAAAATGATGAAAACATACAAAAATAAACAGATTTCCCGAAATTCGTTATTTGAGGAAAACACGATCTTAGGGAAAACAGCGTTTTCCATAGAATGGTTTGGAAACAATTAATATCGGAACTTTTGACTTTTGGAACTTTGATTGCAGCGATAGCTCTAGTTTTGTTTTTAGCTTTTGTTGCTAAAAATAAGAGCGGGAAAGGTGTTTTAGGGCAGATTAAAAATTATGTAAAAAAGAATTCTATTCAGTTGGCTTTAGTTGTTTCTCTAGTGGCTACCTTGGGCAGCTTATTTTACTCGAACATAATGGGTTACGATCCTTGCCAGCTTTGTTGGTTCCAAAGAATTTTCATGTACCCTCTTCCAATAATTTTGGCTGTTGCATGGGAGTATAGGGACAAAGGGGTGAAGAAATTTGTAATCCCTTTAGCAATAATCGGGCCTGCAATTTCGGTTTTCCATTATGTTCAGCAAATAATAGAAAAGTCCGTAGGTTGTGATGTTGGCTCTGCGGTAGATTGTTCTGTAAAATACACTTTCGATTATGCATTCATTACAATACCTATGATGGCCTTAGTAGCTTTCCTTTGGGTTTTGGTTTTCATGGTTTTAACTGAAAACGGTCAAGGCAAAAAGCCGGAAGAAAAAGGTAACGGGGATTCTGGCGAAGATGGGAAAGAAGAAGAGAATAAAGTTCATGTTAAAAGCGATTCTGAAGAATAAACCGAATTTTTAAAAACGTTAAAAGTCTTTTTTGGAGTATGCAAAACATCCTTGACACGATTGAAGAGCTTAAGCAAAAAGAGGTTAAAGATG
>JBDGRI010000045.1:5901-26888 GCA_042218235.1 Candidatus Pacearchaeota archaeon | reverse complement strand
GTTGTTGTTGAAATGGGTACTGCAAGTAGTGAAGTACAAGTGGAAAACACTCACTTCACAACTGGTCAATACACCTCTGGTGACGTAACCCATGAAAGCAACGACGATAATAGTTCAAAGATGGACTACTGGGGCACAAAGGTTGTAACAGACAGTTCTGGAGACCAGGATACTGTTGAAATCAGCTACCCTGACAACCAGCTATATGCAAATACTGTTTTAGCTTCTGGTACCATAACTGAGAAGTCTTCAGGTAACATAATGTACACTGACCAAGAGAAATCTAGCTGGAAGAACAAGAATGTAATCGTTGTTGGTGGTTCTGCTGTTAACTCTGCTGCTGCTAAAGTACTTGGTGTAAGCTATCCTACTGGTGGACAAGCGTTCACTCAAGCAACAGGAGTCGGCCAAGGAGAATACTTGGTTAAGAGTTACACAAGCCCATGGAACAGCGATAAAATCGCTCTACTTGTGGCTGGTTACAGTGCATCTGATACACAGAGTGCTGCTAACTGGGTAACCTCTAACGACTTTGACAGCAGTAGCGTTGACCAAATGGGTCCTACTTCAGGACAATAAACTTGAATTTTTTACTTTCTTTTTTTCTTTTTCTTCTCTTTTTTAATTTCACAAGTAGGAAGTATGTCGTTCGGTTTTTTCTTTATTGTGATTATTCTTTGCAAAAAGCGGAATAGGCTGGAACTTGTTGCTAGGCCCAAGGTCGGCTTTCCGAATAGAATCTTGAAAACCTTTTTATATGTCTGTTAAGTAAGATTTTCTATAATGAGAAGGATTGTTCCTAAAGCGGAAGAAGAAAGAAAGCGTAAAAGAAACAACATTTTTGTAGGAATTGTCGTCATAATCGTTATGTTGGGTAGCGTTTTCGGAGTGGTAGTAGGGTATTCTGGAAGCCCGTCCACGAATCAAAAGGGAACAGAAATAGAGTATAATGGACAGACTTTTTACAATCAAAAAGGTTTCTGGGTAACGCAGTATAGAGGGCTTAACATGTCCTTCAAGTATTCTCCAGAACAAACTGATGGGGTTGCTAGTGTTGCAAATACTTTGAATCCGCTAAATAGCTATCCAGGTAAGCCACTTTACATTTATTCTGAGGATACCGTTTCGCGTTCCGAAATAATAAGAAATGTCGGGCGGGTCGCGAGGAGAATTCAACCTATATGCTTAAATGAGGAAAACTGTGGGAACAATTACCCGTTAAAAGACTGCTCGAAGAACACAATAATTATAAAAGAAAGTTCACAAAATGAAATAAACCAAACTCAAAAATGTGTTTATATTGAAGGTAAGTCAAAAGATTTGCCAAAAGTTGCAGATGAATTTGTTTATAGGATATCTGGACTAAAATAAATTAAACTGGCAGAAGAAGGCTTGGAAATCATGGATTTCGGCCTATTGCGCTTTTTCAAGTAAATGAAGCGAAAAATTACAATAAAGAAAAAATGACAGAAGAAGAAAAAGAAGAAAACGTTCAGGAAAAAGAAGATCAAAAAAGTTCTGAGGGTACAGAAAGCCAAAAAAACGATCAAGGCGAAAGTAGCGAAAATTCTAATAAAGAAAAATCGGAATCCGAAAAAGAACAGGAAAAAAGACAGAATAGGCAGCTGAGGAATTTCCTGATTGTCTTGGGTTTGGTTTTAGTATTTACTTTAGCTGTATTTTATGTTGCCAGCCAACCCGAAAAAGTACAGTATAAGAACCTGGAATTTAAATCGTACACCGATTCGGGAGGAATCACTTTCTACAGGGAAGGGGTACCTCAATTTGGCCCTAGAGGCAAAGTAGTTAGAGAAGAGCTATTTTCCCTGAGAACTCATCCGGAAAAGCTGAAGAACATCTCTTTCAATGGAAGCATAGAATTCAGGAAGAACCTGACAATTTCTACAAACGGCGAGAGGCTTGCCTGTGATTATGGGGCAATTTCAACTGGAAATATAGCTTATTTGTATAATTTCTTAAAGATAAAAACAAAAACAATCCAAAACAAAACTCTTTGTCAAGAGAATGACAATACAATGAACTTAAGGCTTGTTAGAGGAAATAAGACTTCGTTAAGCCAAACAGGTCCATCATGTTACAAAGCTACGATAAGGGACTGTAAAATTTTGCCTCCGTCAGAAAAGTTCATGGCGGAAACTCTTGTAGAAGTACACCAAAACATTAACGCAAAACTTAACCGTAGTTCTTAGAGTCTTTCAGAAGCTTCAGAGAGTGTTTTATATCTGTGTAAACAGGAATTTCTTTGATATTGAAAATCTTAACTTCTGTAAACCAAATTGCAACAACAAAAACTGTCGAACCTAGAAGCCAAAATGCCTTATGCGAAGCGTCAAAAAGACTCTCTGAAGAGCCTGAAGCAAACATTGATCCAAGCAAAAAAATTCTCAAAAGGTTTAGCAAGAGCAAAGCCAAAAACCCAAGCCCGATCATTTTTGAACGTTTTTTCAATCCTTTGTTGGGAACAGACATGTTTAAGGCAAAAAGAAGGTAGTAGGCCGAACCTGCAACGCAAGAATTTATGATATTGATAACAAAATCGCTTCCTATAAGTATTGAGTTCCTTTCCAGAGAAACAGTTTGAAAAATTAGGTCGAAAATCCAGTAGGATGGATGAACTGTTAAGGGCTTGAAAATTGAGTAAAAAATTGCCAAGCCAGGTAGAGCTACTAAAGCGACCAACAAATACCTCAGAAATGCTTGAAAAATCCTCATATTAGAACAGAGAAATACTTATTTAAAACAATTTGGATTTATGAATTTATGAATAAAAAGAGGGTTAGGCTAATAGTCAGTTTTATAGCATTCATATTAGCTTTGTTTTTAAGTTTTAAGTTCGATTCTGAGATTGTCGGGGCAATTTCAAAAATGAGAGGTGAAATTTTGAATGAGTTTTTCCTCGGAATAACCTTTGTTAGTTCCGAAATAATAATCTTCTTTTTACTTACAACATTATTTCTTTGGAAAGATCGTAGGAGAAGATGGATTTTACCCCTCTGGGCCACATTAGGGATAAGTATTATAGTAAGCTTTTTTATGAAAGTTGGGTCCCATAGACTTAGGCCTTTCCAGCAAGGAATTGTCTCAACCCCTGAAATTCTGATAGGTGCTTCATACAGCACTTGGAACTTTTCTTTTCCATCTTTCCAGGCAATGATGGTTTTTGCAGCACTTCCAATAATCTCAAAAGAGTTCAGAAACACGAAAATTGTGTGGGCAATTTTTGCAGGATTAGTGGCTTTTTCAAGAATTTATGTGGGCATGCATTTCTTAAGTGATGTTTTGGTTGGAAGTGCTATCGGGCTGTTAATAGGAGTTTTGGTTGTAAAATTCGAAGATAAAAAAGGTTTAGGAAATAAAGCAGTTAAGAAATTAGGAATAAAGCGAAAAGAAAGTTAAAAACTAAAAGTCTGCTACTCCGGGGGTAACTTTAGCCCCCTTGTCCTTTTTTGTAGCTCTAACTATCAAAACAATTGCTATTGCAATTATTGCTGCACCAATCAAAACCAGCAATATTGGGACAATAGAACCGAGTTTAAAGTTTTCAAGATTAATTCCTTGCTTCTCTGATGGCTGGACCTTGACTTGAACATTTCTGCTTTTCACTAATTCTCCATCTGAGATTGTTTCGATTGTAAATGTTTGGTTTCCGCTAACCTCTTCACGAACATCGATGGAGATTTGTACTTGCCTGCTTTCTCCTGCAGGGATTGTTAGTTTGTCTTGGCTAGTTTGATAACTTGATACCCAATCAGTATGTCCTGACAAGCCAACATTGTAAGTTGTGTCTTTAGTCCCTGTGTTAGTTATTGTTGTGGTTACGGTGAAGCTTCCGCCAGCTTTAGGAACACTTCCCTTGTCAAGGGTCGCATCAATTGTTGATTCTGGGACAAAGCATTGTCCTTTAACATTTAGGCTTACAGGGAAGGATTCCTGAGATTCATAATAGTCAGAATCATCACTTTCTTCGTAGGCTCGTGTAATAATATTCAAATCATTGCTTATAGGGTCCTTATTGGCCCCTCTAGGCAGAGTAAAGCTAAAAGAAACTTGTTTTTCATTACCTGATTCGAGTTCTCCTATAGATTTGGTCCTACTTATGTTGAATTTATCCCCTGAGAGAATAACTTCTACTTTCTCGAAATCTTTATCACCTATATTCCAAACATCAGCAGAGAAAGTAGTTTGCTTTCCACATGTAGCACTCAAAGGCTGTTTGTATGAGTTTTCGTCAACTACAACCATGTTTTCCTCGTCATCCTCTACGTTAAGACTTACTTTACCATAATACTTTGAATTGCCTTTTACATCCGGATAGTTGTTTGTATCATAATCTATACAAGAGTTTGCTTCTTCTCCTTCCTCGTAAGCCTTAACAGTTACATAGTAATCCTGATTTGAGTTAAATTCTGAAGGGTCAACTTGGAATTCAAAATTATGGCTTACACCTTCATCTTCTTCTATGTCGCCAGCGTCATACTCTTCATTTCCTTCGCTATGCCAAATTAGCTCATTTGCAACGTTATTGTTTGAACCTTTTTCGTAAAGGCCCATTTCAATTATTACATCCTCCATATCTTGGTTCCTGTTGTTTTCCACTTCGACATCTACATTGATATTGTCTAAAGGATACCATTCATCGTTTTCACTATCTCCCTCGCCTTCTTGTTCATTCTTTATTTCATTAATGTTTAATTCTATATTGCTTGCGTTTTGGGCGCCTCTGCTACAGAAAGTTTTTTGGACATCGAAAGATTTTGAACCTACTTTAGCTCCTGTAGAATTTTTTGCAGTAATTGTTATTGAATTATCTCCAAAGTTTAAGGAGGTTGTTCTTGTTACCTTAACATTTTGTTGATTTTGAGCTCCTTTACTAAGAGGAAACTTAGAAGGTTTGAATTTAGCATTAGAAGACGATAAATTAATTTGGTTACCGGGATCAAATCCGATGTTGCCGTTATTGGTTACATAGATTTCGAAAGTTTTTGAAGTTTGATTGACATCTGTTTTAGCAGTTATTTTTGCCGAAGGGTCTTTAGGTACTTTTGAATTAAAACTGATCTGTTTAGTGGCCTTACTATTTCTATCGTCTACTTGCAGATGTGCACTGATAGTTCCTGGAGAAGTCTGTTTTGCTACTTTCAATTTAGCTATACCTTGTTCTGGTTGGCCTTTGGTCAAATTTGTTGGCAACTTAGAGGTGTCCCAACTAACACCGTTTTTATTTACTTTACTTTTTGACCAACTTAAATTCACACTTGACTGGCTTCCGGAGTAAGTGACATTGATTTTCACTTTACCGGAACTCCCGTGTTTTATTTGGGAATCGAGCCCCGTAATGTTGTCTAAGCCTAAAACTTGCGTTGTCTGGGCACTAGCTAAAGACATAGCTAAAACTATCGCCAAAAGGCTTACAAGCATAAAACTTAGTTGTTTTGATTTCATTTTGATGTAATCATACGATGAAGACACTTTTTAAATTTTTCTATAGTAAAAAACATATGTTTGAATTGAAATCCAAAAACAAATATGGATAAAATGTATGAATCAGTCCTTAAATCGTCAAAATTCTAGAAAGGTGAATTATTTGCCCTTTTTGTCAGACTTTTCAGAATTGCTATCGTCATCGGAATTCTTTCCTTCCTGTTGTTTTCTTAAGTTGTAGATGGCTTCCTGAGCCTTTTCTATACTCTCTTCTGCCTCTTTTATCGATTCATTGAGCGTTCTCTTGTTTTCTGAAACTTTTTGCCTGTCTTTTTCTAATTTAGATTTCAAGTCGCTTAGCTTTGTAACTTTTACTTTTTTGTTGCTTCCCGAAGATTTATCTTCCTTTTTCTTAAGGACTGTTCTAAAGATAAAAAGAATTATCCATAATACCAAAATTCCTGCAATTACATAAAAGGCTTTTTTGAAGAAGCCGTTATTTGAACTTCCGTCGGAGCCTGAAGTCAAAAATCCTGAGAGGAAAGATTTTTGGTTATTTGGCTGCTTTTCTTTTGTTGAAGTCTGGCTGTCTGATTCGTTAGAAGAATTGTTTGAAGATTCATTATTAGAGCTATCGGTTTTATTTTTCAAAACTACAGTATCGTTGTTTGAATTTTCTGAAGAAGATTCGTTATTTTGTGACTCGTTGTTTTCTCCAGGGCAAGGTTTTTCTGAAAGGTCTTTTGCATCCTGAAAAATTTCTAAATTATAGCACTTGCCTGTTTTATGGTCATCCGAATTGATGACAATACTGTCCATGCGGGGTCCGTCGATGCTGGCTTTGATATCGAATTTAGAAACATCCTCACTTTCTATTTTAAAAGAAAAAATCCCATCGCCAGTTTCATTGTCGTAAGTTTCAAAACCTTCCATACTTGGATCTTCAGAACTATAGAAAGTCACTGTCATACCCTTTTCAGGCAGAGTAACAACATCAAAACTTGTCGTAGCTGCAAACGCAAATTGCAATGAGAGTACAAACATTAAAGCAAATACTAATAATCTCTTTTTCATAGTCCCTTCCAAAACGGATGGGTTTATAAAAGTTTCTCGGCTTAAAAACATTTATATAGAAAAAAATCGGCCCTAGAGCATGGTAATTAAGTCTAAAGAAAATAATGTTGGTGCATGGGCATTTCTAATTGGAATAATTTTAGCAACAATTGTAGGAGTCTTTACTTCACTTGTCCCAATTCCGTCACTAGAAGAGTATAGCGGTCAGCTTTATGCTTTATTGGTAATTCTAGGAATTTTAGTTGGTAGTTTTATAAAAATAAGAGAAAAAGACAGCCAGACATTTCTAATTGCTGGAACCGTTTTAGTTATTGTCAGCAGGTTCGGCATGGAAAGTGTTAAAGGGAATCTGGTTGGAGTAGGAGTAGGTGCAGCAGTTTCTTCGGTTTTCAGTTCTTTACTAGTTTTGTTTGTACCGGCAACCATTGTGGTTGCTTTGAAAACAGTTTTCTCGGTAGCAAGAGTATAGTTCTAGAAAAAATCTTGAACGTTCCATTAGGTCAACAAAATATTAGTGCGTCAAACGGTGTTAGAGAAATATCGAGAAAGAACTAGTAATCTTCAAGAGAGTCTTTTTGTTGGTTTTGTTGTTTTTCCCCGCCTTTAGCTTTTTCTTCCTTGTAGATTTTAGCGAAAGAAGGTGAAGCAATTATCATGTTTTCATGGCCGGCAATACTTCCTTCAAGGGCATTAATTGTTTTCTTAATTTTAGAGACTGCTCTTTTAAGTTCTACAGGGTCCCTTTGCTTTAGGGTCTTGAAGTCAATCATAGCAATTGTATCGCCTTCTCTTAAAGCATTTAGAATGTTATTAACATCATCGTATTGTTCTAGAACAAAAAGTTTTACCTTAAGCTTTCTCCTTTTTTCTTCGTCTTGGCTTAAGTCTTCGTCTAGTCTGACATATTCCTCTTCTTCTACTGCTTCTCCGGTCTGTGGAGAGGACATTGCTCTTCTTAATCGGTCGAAAACCATGTTAAAGCGTACCTTGAGAGATTTATAAAGATTTTGGGTATAAAGAACAACAATCGCTAGCCGGAAGAACTATTTCCCGACGATTTCATTCCTTAGACTTTCAACTTTTTGAGAAATTGATGATTCTTGATTTTCAAGGCTTTTAATCTTTGACTCGGTTTCTTGCTTTTTTTCTTCAAGCTCTTTTTTCATAGAACTCTTGTCTGTTTTAACCATTAGCTGGCCGACTACTTTGTAAACCTCTTCTCCAGAATTTTCAAGCTCCTTCAAAGCAGAATCGGTTTCTTTTAACTCCATCTGGAAAGATTGTTTTTGCATTAAAATATTTTGTAGACTTTGCTCTAAAGCCTGTAGCTCTTGTTGCTTGTTTTGGCCTTCCATAGAATTACTCTGCTTTTATTCTTCTGACTTTAGTCCTTTCTTTGTGGAAAATCTTGCTTCCACATTCCGGACAAGTCATTCTTTTTTGGAGCTCTTCTTGCTCTACTTTCTTACCGCATTTAAAACACTTGTATTGCATATTATTACCTAAAATCTTTCTTCTAAATAGTATTCTCTTGAAGCAAATTTTTTATCGCACTTTTTGTCGGTGCATTTCCAAATTGAAGACGAAACCCTCTTTACGGATTGCTTTCCGCAGAATGGACAAGGTTGCTTTTGTTTTTGCTTGCTTTCGACTCTTACTAGTCTTGACCTAACAGTTTTACCATATCTTGGGCCTAGTCTGCCTGCTGAACCTGTTTTCTTTAATTTTGGCATATTATTCCTCTTAGTATACAGAAAACTGACTAACTATATTTTTAAATATTTCTGCTATGAAAAAACGATGAAAACGAAGTTCTATGGAAAAAGCCTTTTTCCCTAAGATCGTCTTTTTTCTGAACACTCCCTCCTCCAAAACTACGATCGGCTTTCCACCAGGAATGAGGTTAAACCTTATTTGGAATACTGTGAAATCTTTTTGGTGAAAAAAGTGTTTTCCGATAATTTAATTCAGCTAAGCTCTAAAAATTCTGCGTCATTAGTTTTGGTATCATAAATAGCTATAGATGGTTTGTTTTTCCTTCCCATTATTTCTCCGGGATTCAGGAATAAAGTGTTTTCTATGTGGTGCTTGTCTGGTGTGTGGTTGTGGCCGTAAAAAACTGCGTCATACTTTCCGCTTGAGGCCAAAGAGTGAGAAATTTTCGGATAGTGGTTGGCTGCAAGTTGCCTTCCGTCTTTTTCTAATTCTAGAAGATCTCCATGAAGATTGATTTGGCTTTCTTCGGCTTTTTTAGTTGTTGAGTGCCTGTCATCGATATTTCCAAAAATGCAATGGACTTCACCGTTAAAAGCTGCCAATTCGTCCGTCATAAAAGGAGCACAAAAGTCCCCGCAATGAATTACGGCGGAACAGCCTTTTTCAGAAAGTATTTTTATGGCTTCTCGGGTTTTTTCAATCCTGTCATGGCTGTCAGAAATTATTCCGATTTTCATGCCTTAGGATAATTTCAGGAATTTTTAACATTTCCCATAGATTTTTTAAGGAAAAGTTTCTTAAGTATAATCTTACTTGGAAATACAAGCGGGGGCGTGGTGTAGCCTGGCTTAGCATATGAGGTTTGGGACCTTATGACCCCAGTTCAAATCTGGGCGCCCCCATTTTTTGATTCTTATTTACCTGATGCAAAATTAGTGCGAGAGAATTTCGTAATGCGTACGAGCACGATAAAAATTTGCGGAGAACATTAAAAAGAACATATGTCTGAGATAGAGAAAAAACCAATCTAAATCGAATTATTTCTTTTTAGAGGATTCTTCTTCCTGAGCTTGCAAGTACTTCTGTTGCTGTTGCTCTATTTTCTTATAGTATTGGTCGAGATCTTTTCTTTTTTCTTCAGGAGTTTCAGTCTTTTCGTTCTTAATTTCTTCGTCGTACTTGCCTTGATCGATTTCTTCCTCAACTTCAGGGGCCCTCTTGCTTTCTATCATTATTCCCAGGCTTCCTGCAGTCCCAACCATTGATTTTACGGCAGATTTAAGTTCTTTGTCCAGAAGGGTGGGCATTTTTGTTTTAGCTATCGAGATCATTTGCTCTATTGAAGCGTTTGCTGTGTAAACCTTTTTCTGCATTCCCGAGCCTTTATCTATGGCAAACTCTTTCTTCAAAAGCTCGGAGGCCGGGGGGGAATAAACGTTTACTTCTACTTCCTTGGTGTTAGGGTCTACTTCAAGCATTACTGGAACCTTCATGCCTTCAAATTGCTTTGTTGCATCATTAACTTGTTGGACGATTTGTCCCATGTTCAATCCCATAGGTCCAACTTTTTGCGCTAGCGATGGGCCTGGCTCCATTTTTCCTCCTTCTACTAATAAATTGATTTCCATTATTCTTGACCTCCTTCAGAGTCTTCGTCGTCTTTTCTTTGTACAACTTTTACGTTGTCTAATTTAACTGTTACAGGCAAAGGAACTACCGCTCCTAGTAAGTTTACAACAACTTCGCCTTTTTGTTTGTCTACCCTCTCAACTTTAGCTTTTTCTTTGCTGAAAGGTTTAGAGATAATTTCCACAATATCTCCTTCTTCAACAGTAACTTGCTTAACGGAAGGTTTAATTAAACTTTCGATTTCTTCGTAAGGAACCGTTTTTCCAACTATGCCTTTAACGTAAGGCAAATTGAAAACTGCTCTTTCTGCAGCATCTCTGTTTTCAGCCTCTAAAATTATATATCCTCTAATTCCGTGTGGAGGAGAAACTGTGTAAACAGGGATATCTTTGGCAGTAACTCTGTCAGTAATCATTTCTACTGCTCTTTCTTCCTTATTAGTTGTAACCTTTATGATAAATATCATTTTATCCGCTAAGCTACTCCTTAACCCAATTAAGAAGTAGTAAGATAAATTAAGATTTCTCTTTTTTAAAGTTTTTCTATGTGAACAATTCCATCAAAAGAGATATGGCAAAACCGATAAATCCTAGAAGCAAAATTCCTACGGCAGAAACCTTTGCTACGTGTGAGAATTCTTTTTTCGAAGGTTTTTTCAAAGCATACCAAACACGCTTACATTTCTTGAAAAATTGCTTAAGTTCCATAACTGAGAGAGTTGTAAAGGATTTATAAGATTATTGTCTACTCAAAAAAGTCAATTCCGAGTTCATCTTCAATTTCTTTGCTTTTTGAGTCTGAAGAAGCTTCGTCACCACCCACAATTTGGGAGCTTCGGACACCGGTCACGATTAAAAGGACCTTTATTGATTTGTCCATGTCTTCGGAGATTTGGGCACCTCCAATAATTTTGGCATTGGAATCGAGCTTTTCACGAACTTGTTCAACTATGGACTTGTACTCCTCTAGACTCATGTTTGGTCCGCCGAAGACATTTACTAACGCCCCGTTTGCTTTTGAAATGTCAACATCGATTAGAGGATTGTTTATTGCTTTATCTATAGCGTCGTTTGCTCGATTTTCTTTATCTGACTCTCCAAGACCAATTAGTGAAACTCCTCCGTCCAGCATGATTGTTTTTATGTCGGCGAAATCCAAGTTTACCAATCCATTTGTAGTTATTAGTTCTGTGATGCCTTTAACAGCATTTGTTAAAATTTCATCTGCTACTTTGAAAGCGGTGTGTAGGGGCAAGTCAGGAGCCAACTCTAGTAGTTTATCGTTTGGGATCACTATTAGAGTGTCTACGTAAGACTCCATTTTTTCCAAACCATACATGGAATTTTCGATTCTCTTATTTCCTTCGATTGTGAAAGGCAAAGTTATTACACCAATTGTTAAAGCTCCTTGTTTTCTTACTAATTTTGCTACTTCGGGTGCTGCTCCTGTACCTGTTCCTCCCCCCATACCGGCAGTAATGAAAACCAAGTCGCTTCCAGAAAGTTTGTCTTTAATATCTGAAGAGGATTCTTTCACGGCTTCTTCACCGATTTTGGGGTTGCTTCCTGCTCCAAGTCCTTGGCTTAGTTCCTTCCCAATCAGAATTTTTTGGTCTGCTTGAGAATATAGCAAATCTTGAGCGTCAGTATTAATTGCTACCAGTTCTCCGCCTTTAATACCTATTTCTCCCATCCGATTTAAGGAGTTATTTCCGCCCCCGCCAACACCGATTACCTTAATGTTTGTAGATTGATGTTTGAGAAATTCTTCTAGCTCTTTGTCTACGTCTTTCTTTTGTTCTCTTCCTAGTCCGGCTTCAGGAGCAGTTTGAGAATTTTGTTGTGGAAATGATTGGTCCATACATTAGTCTACATTAACGGCGTTTAAAAGGATTGTTGTAATATTTCGAAGTAACCGTAATGCTTTAAGTACTTATAGGGATACCTGAATATGAAAAAAGAATTGTATGAAGGGAAAGTGCTGTTGCCCCCTTCACCTTCAGTTAGGCAGGATTTTTCAAGAATCAAAAACGCGGTCAAAAAGTCAAACGTAGAGAACAGCGTCTATCTGCTTGGAGGCCTTAAAAACGAAAGGTACCCTATAATGAGAAAAAACCTTGCTAACATCGTAGGAGAGAACAAAATTATTGACCTGAAAGCCGGGGGGAATTATCTAAGAGTCTTCAATGCAGCCCTGGAACATTTGGAAAATGAAGAAGATTTGGCAATATCAACAAACCCTTTGGGAGCAATTAGGCATCAAATATATGGTGCAGCCGCAACAAAAGATAAAATTCTAGACAAATCGTCCAAAGTCTACGACCTAAATAATTGGGAAGAATATTTCAACAACCCTCTAATAGCAGGGGTAGAGCTTTTTGGGTTAAAGGTTGATCGAGATTGCTTTTCCGAAGGGTTTAACAAAGGGTTCAAAAAGAAAGAAGGATATGAAAGACCCACGCTATTTGGAAAGGATTTCAGAGAATATGGAGCATAGTTATCAAGATTGTTGATTTACTGATTCTTCGGAATTTTTCTGGTTATCCTTCGAGGAATTTTCCTCGCCTTTAATTTCAAGCTCTTTACCGAAAATTTCTTTGAATTTTGGTTTGAACATGTCTAGCATTTTTTGAGTTTGCTCGTCTTGAGGCTTTTTGTAAACTACTTTTTCGTCCTTTAATTCATATTTCAATTCTTTCCTGAAGACTATATCGTTGAAGGCTTTTAGCTGTTCGTTTATGTCGTCGACTTTTCTTTTTACTTCAATATCGTAAATCACATCTTTTCCTGCAATAGGATGGTTGAAATCTACAAGAACCCTCCCTCCTGAAACAGAAAGAACTTTTCCTAGTTGGCCATCAAAATTGAAAGTTCCTCCTCGAACAGGAGTCAAGTTATGCTCTGTAAAAACGTTCATGGGGACCCTTTTAATTAAGTTGGAATCTCTTTTGCCAAATGCGTTTTCGGGGGTAAGCTCAATTGTGTGTTCTTTTTTATTTGATTCTTGGCCGATTAAATTATCGTCAATACCCTGTAAAAACATTCCATGACCTAAAGAATAAACTAATGGCTTGGCCTTAGTAAGATCGGGATTAGGCATTTTTTGCAAGTCTTCCTTTCTGTTAGAATCAAAAACCTCTCCGGTATCTTTTAGCTTCCCTGTGAATTCTATTTCTACAAAATCTCCTTTTTGTAGAGTTTGAGTGTCTTTGCTTTCGCTTTTTTGAGTTTGTTTTGCTTCTTCAGCCATAGGCTAGATTAAAAAGAAGGTTATTAAAAAGTTTCTGGTATTAAGCTAAAAACTGAGATAAAATGGAAAACGTTTATAAATGAATTTTAACAAAAATGGCATATGGTTGAAAAAATAATTAGTGCAAACCAAGTGAAAAAAGGAACAAACATAATCGTTGATGGAAAGCCTTGTAATGTAAAGAACATAGATATTTCTAAACCAGGTAAACACGGTTCAGCTAAATGCAGGTTTGAAGCTGTCGGAATAATTGACGGCCAGAAAAAGGCAAAGGTTTTGCCGGGGGACGATAAGGTCGAAGTTCCGAGAGTTGAAAAAAACAAAGCACAAGTACTTTCCAAAGCAGACGGTAAAGCAACAATAATGGACCTCGAAAGTTTTGAAAACTTTGAAGTTGATGTTCCCGAACAAGAAGTTTTCGACCAACTAGAAGATGGCGGAAACTGTGAGTATTGGGATGTTGAAGGCGAAAAAATCGTAAAGAGAAGCCTGTAATAGAAAAACCTTAAAAAAGGGTTTTTTCTCATAATTCTTATGGCAAAAATTACAGAAGCTCAAAATAGAATTTTTAAGAACGTATTTGTCTGCAAAAGCTGTCAGTCTAAATTGAAAGCTGATCCTCAAAAAGTCTTGAAAGGAAAAGTTAAATGCAGGAAGTGTAAGAGAACGTCCTTCAGGACATTGAAGAGCAAGTAGTTCATAAAAGAGGTTAAAATGAACCACCAAATAAATCTGAGCCTTGCATTTCCTTTTTTCAAGGAGGCAAGGGAGTAAATAAGAAATGAGCAATATTGTTTTTTATGACATCGGTTTACTAATTTTATTTGCGGCATTTTTTGCTACTTTCCTATACAGAAACAGAGAAAATTTGAAGCGTGAAGGACTTCTATACCTTTACCGTACAAAATGGGGCATGAGGCTTATTGAAAAAACAGCCAAGAAATTCCCAAAAACATTGAAAGTTACAGGTTATGCGGCAATAGTTAGCGGATATCTTTTGATGATCGGTATGTTAGTAATGGTTGCGAGAATTGTTGTAATTTATGTCTTTAAACCTGCTCTTGCCGAGACTGTCAACCAGGCAATGAACAATGCCCCTCCCATAATGCCATTAATTCCTTACTTACCGGAAGCTTTCAACATAAGTTTCTTACCTCCTTTTTACTTTACCTATTGGATTGTGATTCTTGCTATTGTTGCAGTGACCCACGAATTTGCCCATGGAATTTTCATGAGACGTTATGGAATCAACATTAAAACCACTGGCTTTGGTTTTTTCCCGTTCTTCTTACCGGTTTTCCTTGCAGCTTTCGTAGAACAAGATGAAGAAAGCATGCAAAAAGCTTCAAAGACCGAACAAAAAGCAGTCTTAGCTGCAGGGACATTTGCTAACGTTATAACCGGCATAATTGCTTTAGGGCTCTTTTTGCTATTCCTCTCGACGGCATTTACACAAGCGGGAGTGACTTTTGATAACTATGAGTTTAATACCGTGGCTATTGGAAGCATAACTGCAGTAAACAATGCTACATTCGAAGATAAGACCTATAATAATTTACTAGATTCGATGAAGGCCAATGAATCAAACACCTTGAAAACAGGAAATGAAACATACTTGATTACTGAGAAGTTTTTGGAAAGGCAAAGGGCAAGAGCCCAGAGCGGAAACATTTCAGCATACTACAAATCTCCTGCTGCAAAAGCAGGCATTAAAGGGCATATTCAGTCAATTGGCGGAGAAAAAATAAAGAGCAGGAAAGAACTTTCTGAAGTGCTTTCTCGTTATTCTGCAGGAGAAAATACGACTTTGAAAACGACCGAAGGACAATACGAAATAACTCTTCAAGAACACCCTAACAAACAAGGTGTTTGGTTGGGAATCATGCTTACCGACCCCAGACCAGTAATTGGAGAACACAGGTCAACTATTCCGGGGGTAGGAGAAGCAGGAGTTTATTACAAACCCGATTCTCAAGCAGCAATGTTTATTGAAGGGCTTTTGGAATGGTTGGTCTTGATTAGCTTTACAGTGGCTTTAGTTAATATGCTTCCAGTAGGAATTTTCGACGGAGGAAGGTTCTTTTACCTAACAATTTGGGAAATTACAGGAAGTGAAAAGCAAGGCAGAAGGTGGTTTGGTTATGTAACTTACTTCTTCTTGCTATTGTTGGTTTTAATTATGGCAGGTTGGATATTGAACTTGGCCTGATCTCAAAAGAAATAGAAAAATCAAACATCTATAACTCCGTCTTTTGTTAAAGCTGCGAATCTTACTCCCATTGGTTGATTGATTATTGCTGAAATTAAGGCCATATGTTCTTTTCCTGTTCCAGAGGCTATGCTTAAGGCAGCCTCTGTTCCTGAAAACTTTCCTTTTAGCTTTTCCGAAAATTCTTTTTGAAGGTCTTTTATTCTTTGATCAAGGTTTACTTTAACAAATTCAAATCCTTTTTCGTGAGAAAACTGTTTGGCGAACTCATCCCCAATTAAAATTATTTTGTCCCATTCGCCGTACTTCATCAAACCTGAAACTTGTGCCCAGGTATTTTCTCCTTTTGAAAGCAATGCAACTAATTCCATGTGGTAGATATAAAAGCAGGATTATTTAAGAATTATGTAAGTTAAAAACAAAGATCGAACAAACCTTTATAAAGAATTTTTGCATTTCGAAATTGTAAGAATGGGTGAGTCAGAAGATTTCAAAAAGATTATTTATACAGGCATTATAGTTGGCCTTTTTGTACTAGCATATCTTCTACTAAAGCCATTGATTCTGGTTATTGCATTTGCATTGATATTGGCGTTTGTTTTTCAGCCGGTTTACAACAAACTGTCTCGTTTGATAAGGTCGAAAAATGTTTCTGCTTTAATTATTTGCATAATCTTTGCTGCATTGATCATAATTCCGGTTTGGCTTCTTTCTCCGATGCTAGTTGATCAATCATTTGAAATTTATCAAAAAGCCCAAGGGACGGACTTCTCGGAGCCAATAAAGGCACTATTTCCTGATAGGCCTGCCTCCAACAACTTGGCGGAGGAAATGGGTTCTTCTATACACGACTTTGTAACAAACATTACTAATTCTGCTATGAATATTTTCTCTAATATGATAACTGGTTTCCCTACATTAGTTTTGAAGACGCTGGTCCTGTTCTTCACTTTCTTTGTGGCTCTGAAAGAACAAAACTCAATTTCGGAATATATCAGGAGCGTTTTGCCATTTAATGAAAACATCAAAAAGAAGTTATTTAGGGCATCAAAAGGAGTCACTAGCTCCGTTATTTTTGGGCAAGTAATTTTGGGAATTATTGAAGGCCTTTTAATAGGTGTAGGGCTTTTTATCTTTAATGTGGACAACGCTTTGCTTCTAACGATTGTGGCGGCTTTGGCAGGAATTTTCCCTATTATTGGCACAGCAGTTATCTGGATCCCTACTACAATACTCCTCTTCGTATCCGGAAGCTATTTGCCTGCATTAGGGATATTGGGCTTCGGAATCTTGTCTGCAGTAATCGATGGGGTAGTAAAGCCAATATTCATTTCGAGAAAAGTTTCAATGCATTCTGCCTTGGTGCTTCTAGGAATGGTGGGAGGATTATTACTCTTCGGAATCATAGGGGCCATTCTTGGACCATTGATTTTAGCCTACTTGTTCATAATCCTTGAAATTTACAGGGACAGGAACAAAAAGAAAGAAAGAGATGCCCCTCATGCAGTTGAAAAAAGAGAGACAAAATGAAACTAAAAACAAAATTTCTCGATTGGTATGCAGGACTCCCCGTAGCAATGATGAATAAAAAAACCGCTGCAAAGATGGGAGTGAACACCCGAGGAAGAATTTCGTTGAAAACAAATTCAGACGAGTCCTCAGAGTATTCTACCTTGGTGGATATTATTGAAGGACTAGTTAAGGAAGATGAGATAGCCATTTCTAAGGAAATGAAAGAAAAAATGGGCCTAAAGAAAGAAGGTCAAGAGGTCGATGTTAATTTGACTGGTAGCCCATATTCTCTAAACTACATAAAGAAAAAATTGGAAAGCAAAAGACTTTCAAAAGAAGAGGTTGAAAGCATAATTTCTGATATAGTGGGCAACGAACTTTCTCAACCTGAAACTTCTCTCTTTGTCTCTGCCATGTATGTTAACGGGATGACTTTCAAGGAAACTACATATTTGATTGATGCAATAGTTAAACAAGGACATACTTTGAATCTAGGAAACAAGATTGTTGCTGATAAACACTCGATAGGAGGAATACCAGGAAATCGAACTACTCCGTTAGTTGTTTCTATATGTGCGGCTGCCGGGTTGACAATGCCAAAAAACTCCTCAAAAGCCATAACAAGTGCTGCCGGAACAGCAGATACAGTTGAAACTTTAACTAATGTCGAGTTTTCTGTTAAAGAACTTGAAAAGATTGTAAAGAAAGCCGGGGCATCTTTAGCTTGGGGAGGATCAGTAGGAATGGTTCCTGCGGACTCTAAAATAATAAGAGTAGAAAAAATGATACAACTAGACCCTCGGGCACAGCTTTTAGCTTCTATAATGTCAAAGAAACTTGCTGTTGGAAGCAACCACATAATTATAGACATTCCTTATGGAAGCACCGCAAAAGTTACCAAAAAAGAAGCCGAAAAATTGAGACAGGAGTTTAACAAACTTGGAAAGCACTACAAAATAGAAATTAAAGTCGTACTTACAAAAGCAGACGGTCCAATCGGTAGAGGAATTGGTCCGGTTTTAGAAATGAAAGACATTTTAGGAATTTTGAATCCTGAAGAAAAAGGCCCAAGGGATTTGGAGGACAAATCAGTTTTTTTAGCTGGAAACCTTTTAGAAATGTCTGAAAAGGCCGAAAAAGGCAAAGGAGAGCAAAAAGCAAGAGAGATTTTGCATTCGGGGGAGGCATTCGAGAAATTCAAGGAAATAATAAAGTCCCAAGGCGGAAAAATAAAAGATCTTAAGTCAGGAAGTTACAAGGAAGAAATTTATGCAGGAAAAAGCGGAAAAATAAAAAATGTTGATAATCAGCTTGTAAACTCTGTTGCCAGAAATGCTGGATGTCCTGCTGATAAGAAGGCAGGCATTTGTTTAGAAATTTCTAAAGGAGAAAAAGTGAAGAAAAACGAAAAACTATTCACAATTTTCGCAGAATCCAAATCAAGGCTTGAGGCAGCTAAAAATTTCTGTAAAGAGCATAACCCGGTTGAGATAGAGTAACAGTATTTTTTTAAAGCACAAATCTTGATTTCTAGCATGGGACACTTAAACGAGCAATTAAAGAAATATATTGGGAGAAATATTAAGAAAGGCTACACGACCGATACATTAAAGTGGGCCTTGGTGAATCAAGGATATTCGAAGTCAATTGTTGAGAAAGCTGTAAATGAATACAGGAAAGAAAAAGAACAACCTAAAGGGAAGGCGCCAGCGTTTAAAGAAAAACCAGTCATAAAAAGAGAAATTTACGATCAAAACAATCGAATTGTAAAGGTCAAAAAGAAAACCAAATGGCAAAGAATTCTTGAAAAGCTAAAATTTCGATGAAGAAAAGTTTTCCTACAATTAGCTTCCCAAACAGAATATTTTAAAAGAAGTATTGCGATAAATTTTTTAAGGAAGTTTTTGTATGATTGTTGCGAATTGATGCCGGCATGCGGAGAATGGTATTCCACCTGGTTTGAGCCCAGGGCCCGAAAGGGCATCCAGGTTCGATTCCTGGTGCCGGCGTTTTCATATCCCTTTCTCAAATTCTTCCAAAACTCTTGTATCAGGACTCAATACATTAATGTGGTCTTTGCTCGATCTTAAGCCTCGATAGACCTTTTGAAGTAATTCTCTACGAGCCTTGTCTTTATAAAATGTCCAGTAGTTTTGTGGCTGTGTTTTACTTAAAATTTGCCAAAAAGGCTCTTTAGGATTTGGGTTCGGGTATTTGGTGAAAACTATGCTATTACATTGGTCTCCGGGAAAATCTACTCCTCGAGCACATTTCGTTGAAAACAAAACTTCCTTTTGTCCTTCTTTAAATCCTTGAATTATTTCTCCTTCCGATTTTTCAGCTTGCTGTTCTTTTAGTTCCTCTCTGCTTTGTAAATTTTCTAAATCAAAATCGTTTATTTCTTTCATTGATGGGAGATCATAAAATGCGTTAACGTGCACTAAAGTTGGCTTTTCGGAGTTTTCAACACACTTGTCTAAGGCCTTCAAATAATGTCCTCTACGGTTACCTCCCGAAAGATTGCTATGCTTACAATTAAACTCCATTCCTGTTTTCCTGACATCTAATGCTCCTTGCTGTGTAGTCTCCGCTTGAATTATTTCAAAATTGTCTAAACCGAAAACAGACTTCAGAACTTGTTCGGAATGAATGGTTCCCGACATCATTACTAAAGCTTTGTTTTTGTCTACCATCTCGTTAACTTTATTTCTAAGGTTGGTTGTTACTAAAGTAACTGTCAAGTTTCTCTCGTCTTCCTGATTAAAAATTGCATAAGTTTCTGAAAGAGACTCTTGAAACATCTTAGCTGTCTCCTCAGCCGAAAAAACATAACTTTCCTCGTCTACTTCCTGCATGAAATTTTCTGTTTCTAAAAAGATCTTCAGCAAATCAAAAACAGGAGTTTCTTTTATGTTAACAATCTCGCCAGTTTGTGCAAGATCTTTTATTTTTTTGCTGTTTCTAATTGCGTTTATGCAGTGAGTGGCATCGCGAACCATGCTTGCTGTTGAGTCTTTTTCATAAATAACTTGGTTTAAGGCATTCTGGAGACGGTCTAAATTAAGTGTTTTTTCGTTAGAGAAACTGTCCAAAAACTCGTCACATTCGTCCACAATTTCTGCTTCGGTTAAGGGTTTTCTGTTGATTGCAGATTCCAATTTATATTTTAAAGAATTAAAAACAATTACATCAGAGTCTATATAGGAATTAAATTGTTCGTAAAAACTGCATCCGGGCTTTCTTTGATGGATTACAAACTTTGTATTGTCGAGACCCATATAAGTTCTCTGATTTCTGCTGTCAAGGTTCTTTCCTCCGTATCCCTCGGGGAGTACAGGCGACCAGTATGGACAAGCGGCGGCTACTGGGCCTCGTTTCACGTCTTCTATCTTATGATAATTTCTTTCGTTGGCATTCTCGTTTTCTGTTAAATATTGTTTTATCCTTTTCCAATTCTTTTCTTTTATGTCTATTTTGCAGGGTGCCTTAGAGTTATCTGCATTTAATGACTCTTTTTGTGAGGTTGTGTTTTGAGATGTTTTTTTATTAACTCCGAAGATGTTTACCAAGCTTGCATTTGATTCGCTCTTCTCTTCATCTCCTGAGGAAGTCAGGTTTTCGTCTTTAAGGTATTTGCAAGGGTGGTTGTTTCTTCCCGTTATGACGTTTATTCTCAGTTTTTCACCGCTTTCTTTCAAAAGATATGTGTCTCCCTCGTAATCTTCCTGATATTGGTTCTGAAGTGTTTTTCCTGGAACTACCACTGAAGTTTTTCCTATGGCCCTGGCAATATTCAGGGCGATTGCAGATTTTCCCGTGCCGCAAACTCCTTCTATAAAAATTAACTTATTGCCTTTTTCAATCGAGTCCAGAACTTCATTTACAACATCTTCCTGGGTTTTACCATTGGAAAAAGTTAAAGGTTGCAAAAAGTTTTGATTCTTATATAAACTCCACATTTTCTCTTTTTCATAAAATAAATTTTAGAAGAGATTAAAAAATTGATGCTTTTAACTTTTTCTGGCTTCGAATCGTTGTTCTAGTGAATGCGCGTTCCGTATTTTCTTCGAAAATCCGTCATGAATGGAACCTCTGTTTAACTCCGTATTTTCTTCGAAAATCCGTCATGAATGGAACCTCTGTTTAACTCCGTATT
>JBDGRI010000045.1:0-5801 GCA_042218235.1 Candidatus Pacearchaeota archaeon | reverse complement strand
TTCTTCGAAAATCCGTCGTAAGCCTGTGGCGGGAATCGAACCCGCGACCTTTTCCTTACGAGGGAAATGCTCTGCCGCTGAGCTACACAGGCTCTTGAGCATCTAGAAACAAAAAGACATGCATTTTTATCTATTGCGATTAACCCTGAAAAACTAAGATTTATAGAACCAAGCTATTCCTGTTGAAAGGCCAAGTACTAGAAAAAGCCTCCAAACATCAGAATCTGTAGGAGTAAACAAAATAGACATCAAAGAAATTGCTGTTAAACCGCCTAAAATCTCTTTCTTTCCCATATTTACATTTTGCCTTAGCTTTCGGTGAGTCGAAAAAAGTTAGTTTAAAAGCTAATGCTAGAGTGAAATGGCTTGTCAGCTAATGTAAAAACAAAAAACTATCCGAATAATGCTGACAAACCTTCTGCTGCAGCTTCGCCACCGCTTTCTTCTTCCTTAGATTCTTCTTCCTTACTCTCTTCACCTTGGGATTCGGAAGAATCTCCAGAACCGGCAGCAGGTGCAGCTTGTGCTAAGCTAGCGTTTTCAAGCTCTTGAGCAATGTCGACACCTTCTAAGCTAGAGACCAAAGATTTGATCTTAGCATTAGCAGTATCGTCGATTTCTGCTCCTGTAGCTTGGACAACGCCCTTAACATTGTCTTCACTAACTTCCTTGCCTACTTTGTGCAACAATAGTGCTGCGTAAACGTATTCCATTTTCTATTTATCTTCTCCTTCTTCCTTTTTAGATTTTTCTGTCTCCTCCGAAGAACTTTCCTCATTTGAGGACTCGTCCGAAGATTCAAAACTCTCTGAAGAACTTGATTCTTGACTTTCTGAAGCTTGTTCGCTTACACTTTCCGAATGGGATTCATCTGATGGCAGTTTGTTTTCTAAAGCTTTTTCGTGAGCGGCCGCCTTTCCTATCAAGAAGTTTATTGTTTCACTTGAGGCATAAGACATTTCAACAGCGAACGCAAGGGCCTTGCTGTATGATTCCTTAATTGCTTCCTTAGCGCCTTCCACGTCAATACTTATTTCTTCGTAGAAAACACCTTCTTCACTGTCATAAGCACAAAGAGGTATAAAACCGATTTTGAAAGGCTTCATCTCCAATTTACTCATTACATCTGCAGCTCCTTGTGAGATTTCTTCTCCTTTCTTGGCTATAACTTTTGATTCCGAAATATAGATTTTCCCTTTCTGTACTTGTGTCTTTAAACCCAAATTACCTAGTTCGCTTATTGCCGGTCCTGGTGGAAGGTCAGTTTCACCTTCTTCAATTTCAATGTCCTCAGGTGCCTCTTGACCAGGCTTAGCAGCCGCAGGTCTTTGGTTTTTGATTAATTCCTTGGCTAATTCGAAAGGACCTTGATTAGAGAATAATAATGCAAAGCTTTCACCAACACTGTTTTTCAATTTTTCTATTTCTTCTGAAGAGTAATTTTCTAGGGCTCTGAAAAGAAGAGACTTCTTAGGAACTTTAACGCTGGCTGTCCCCCTGAGTTTTTTAACAATCTCTTGGAATTGTGATGAAGGAATATTCTTTATCGACGCGACTAAAATTGTACGGCTATTTTTCATCAAGCTTTCCATTTGATTGACTTCTTCTATTTTCTTTTTTGGTACAGTGTTCCCGCTTTGTGTTTTTGTTTGTTGCGCAGCCATTTTACTTCATTATTATTTTTTGAGGTTTAGTCATAGTGAATTTAAGTTCTACGTTCTTAACGTTGTCTTTTCCTCGAGGAAGGAGTTTTTCTATTTCGCTGTAAACCGCCATCGCATTCTCGATCACTTTTTCGTCTTCCATACTTTCTTTTCCAACGGGTACTTTGATACTTTTTTCTTTAAGATCAATCTTTACGCTTGAATCTATTCTTTCCTTCACTTCTTTTACTGTCTTGTCGTCTGCATTAGAAATTAAACCTAGCTTTGGAGAGGGCATTTTTCCTGCTGGACCAAGGACCTTACCAAAAGTGGCTGCTACTTTTGGCATTACACTTCCTTGTGAGATAAAGAAATCATATTTTTTCTCGACATCTTTCAATTTCTTTTTGTCCTTATATTGGTCAAAACTGCTAGGAAGAATTGTATCCACAACTCCACTGTTTGATTCTAGAAATCCTGCCACTTTTTTGTCCTTTATCTTGTAAGGCAAATGGATGAAAGTATTCAAAGAAGTCTTCTTTACTTCCAACTTTTGTAGATTTAGAATTAGCTCTACTGTTTGATCAAAGTTTCTCTTGACTCCTGCATCTCTAATGTTTTTCAAGGATTGTTGTAGTTCCTGCTTTAGATCCATCTTGATTACCTCCTACATTGGCCGAATCTTTTTCGGGATGTAGTAAACGGTGAAATTTACAGTTATTTTGCTTTTATAAAGCTTGTCCTCTTTCAAAAGGAAGAGAAAAAATAAATTTATAAAGTAAGAAACTCTTTTATTCTGACATGAAAGTTAGAATCAAAATTCACAGTCATTTGCCAAACGTTAAAGAGGTTTTTGTCAAATGAAAGAAAGAACACTTGTTTTGATTAAACCGGAAGGGGTTAAAAAACATCTAACTGGAAAAATCGTTTCTCGATTTGAAGATGCCGGATTGAAAATTGTCGGAATGAAGCAAGTTTGGGTCGATAAAGAATTTGCTAAAAAACATTATACTGAGGATATTGCCGAAAGGAATGGCGAGAGAATAAGGGAAAACCTTCTGAATTACATTGTTGAAGGCCCAGTTGTTGCGATTGCTCTCGAGGGAATTAATGCCATTGAAAATGTTCGAAAGATGGTAGGGGGAACGGAACCTAAATCTGCTCCGCCGGGAACAATTAGGGGAGATTTCTCTCATGTAAGTTACCAGTACGCCGATGCTAACGACATTCCTGTGAAAAACATAGTTCATGCTTCAGGAGACGAACAAGATGCAAAACACGAATTGCCTTTATGGTTTTCCGATAACGAAATTCATAGTTATGAAACAGTTACAGACTACTTCTAAACAGAATAAATTTATTTATGTCTTGACTTTTGATTTTAAATGAACACGAAGTTAAAGCTAATAGGTGGTGCGGTACTTGTGGTTACTGCATTCATCCTGGTTTCATACTTAATCCAAACCAACCTAGAGTTCTTTAAAAATTATCTTGATCAAGGATTTATTAGTATGGCCATTTATGTTTTGTTAATCTTTTTTCAACTATTTTAGCTCCTATAACGGTTATGCCATTGTTTCCTATTGCTACAGGCATTTGGGGTGTTATCCCTACTGCATTGTTGAGTTTGTTGGGTTGGCTTTCGGGAGCAATGGTTGCTTTTCTACTAGCCAGAAAATACGGAATCCCTTTGGTAAAAAAGATATTCCCTTTAAGGGAGATAGAGAGATACCAGAAGCACATCCCTCAAGAAAACTTGCTTTTAGGACTCATATTCTTACGGATCGCACTTAACTTTGATATAATAAATTACCTTTTAGGATTGTTTAAGCACATAAAGACCAGAACATTTTTTGGGTCTATATTGGTTGTTTTTACACTTTACTCATTCGCATTTGCTTATATAGGCTCTTTGCCTTGGCAATGGCAAATAATTTCTTTTGTGATAGGATCTTTAGTTGTGTTAACGAGCTGGCAGATATATAAAAAGCGAAATTCAAAAAGCAACAAAAAACCTAAGTCTATTTAAGCAGAAGCTTCGTCTGAAATTCCGGCGTTAGTTATGTAGAACGGAGTTTCTTGGTCCGGCAGGCTGGGGCTGTCTATCAACTTGGCAACCCTAGAGTCTTTCTTCCCCCTTCTTAAGTACATTCTATAGGTTGATGCGTGTCCAACAATGTTTCCGCCAATAGCTGTAGTTGGGTCTCCAAATAGTTGTGCAGGGTTTGCCATTACTTGATTTGTCGCATAAACTGCCAAGTTATGTGTTTCTGCCAATTTCATTAAATCATGCATATATTTGTTAAGTTTTTGTTGCCTGTCTGCTAGCTGTCCACGACCCGAAAATTCTGCTCTAAAGTGGGCTGTTAAGGAGTCTACAACAAGCATCTTTATTGGCTCTCCTGACTTTATCATTTCGCTTATTTTATCTAATAAAAGAATCTGGTGGTCAGAGTTGAATGCCCTTGCTACCATTATGTTCTTCAAAACTTTTTCGGGGTCTGCACCTCGAGATTCTGCTATTTGCCTTATCCTGTGGGGCTTGAAAGTTCCCTCTGTGTCTATGAAAACACATTTTCCATTGCAGCCACCTTTTTCTTCGGGCAATTGGACATTTACTGCCAGGCTTAAACCGATCTGAGTTTTCCCTGAACCATAAGCTCCAAACGCCTCCGTTATTGAACGGCTTTCAATTCCTTTCCCACCCAAAATATCGTCGACATTCTTACTCCCTGTGGTAACATAAGAAACATTTGAACGCTTTTTTGCATACTCGGAACCATCTTGGAAACCTAGATCGAGCATGTCTCTTGCAGATTGGATTGCTTTTCTGGCAACTGCCGCGCTTACGCCAGACGCGTCAGCAATTGTTGCAGGGCTGGCTACTGCCAAAGACATCAAGTCAAAAATTCCTGCAGCCTCAAGCTTTGAAGCAACAGCTGGACCGATCCCGGGCAAGTCAGTAAGTTCCGGCTCTTTCTCTTCTTTCTTTGAAGTACTTCCGCTTGAAGAGGAAGAACTTGAAGAAGCTGCCTTTTTAGTTGTAGTTGTTTCTGTTTCTTCTGCCATGTTCTTGTAAAAATCTCTTTGTTTATAAATATTGTTTAATTCTTTAACATATATTTTCAAAAACTATTGCTTGTTTTCGAGTTTTTTGATCAAATCGTCTGTGTTAACTTCTCCGATGTCTTCAACAACAAATTCTGGTTCATTGAAGTAACGATTTGTTTTTACATTTCCGGAAATTATTAGCTCCTTTCCTTTAAGTTCCTTTATTCGGGAGTTTATATTTTCTTGATTTTCAAGTTCGGTTATGCCTAGTTTCTCAAGGTTATCATGGAAAACTACTGCCCTTATAGTTTCAGTTCCGTCGTCCAAAACAATATTCAGGAGGCCTCTTCTTTTAGGAGTTACATTTCCGTGATCCACGCAAACCTGATTTTCTCCATCTGTAGAGACCTTTTTTCCACATTCGGGGCAAACATTGAATGTCTTTGGATTAAATACTTGGACAACGAACGCTCTTACTTGTGCATTGTCAGAGACCGCTAAATCGGAGACAATTTTTTCGTTGACAATTTTTTCTGTTACTGGACTTTCAATTTCTTGATCGCTTTTCTTTATTTCCGAATAACTTCCTAAATGCAATTCGTTTCCTCTCATGCTTGCATTATTGATGTCTACCGTTGTTCCCTGGCTAATCGTCCCGTTTTCAAGCATAGAAATATGATTCATGTCCCAAAGAACAGTTTTTATATTTGATGTATCGTCGGCGATAAACAAGTTTGCTACTTTAGATTCTTCGCCTTTTTTGTTCTGAAACGTTCTTACAGGATATTGATTGATTATTTTTCCTTTTAAATTGGCTTTTCTCATTCCCGGTAGAAGTTCGTTGATCTTGAGAGTTTGATTTTCAAAGTTTATTCCTTGTTCGGCTGCTACTATTTGGGCTGCGCCTTCATAACTGATTAATTCGGAGAGCTTAGCCCTTTTGGCCTCTATTTTTCTTTTTACCTCTTCTTTATCAATTCCAGAATTCTCTGCAATTTTATCGACAATTTTTTCGTAATTAGCATCTGCCATTGTTTGTTCCAAATAGCTGGCTTTTATAAGAATTACTGCATAAAACTGCTACAGGTTCACTCTGTAGTTTGAGGA
>JBDGRI010000044.1:6685-11713 GCA_042218235.1 Candidatus Pacearchaeota archaeon | reverse complement strand
ATTTGGTAAGAGACTCTAAAGAGCCTCTAACTATTGCGCTTTTTCTCGCTTAGCTCCAAAAATCACAATAAACCGAGGTTCAAATCCAAAAAGAAGTGGACCTACCCGGATTTGAACCGGGGGCCTCTGGCTCTCTTAGACTTTTGCCTTGGAGCTGCCAGCCCTCTTTTGGGCCGGTGTCATATAAGACCAGCGCTCTGGCCAGACTGAGCTATAGGTCCACCTTGCTATGCTGTGTGGAGCCTATCCCTGCTGCTTCGTATTTCCAATCCTTGAAGCGGAAATCCAAAACAGAGCTATAGGTCCACTTTGCAGTTATCTTCGGAAAAGCGAGACAAGATATTTAAAGGTTTTTCCATGAAATTTTGTCGATGATTTTTGGTTTAACAGGAACTATGAGTTCGGGCAAGGGAGAAGTTGTAGAATATTTGAAAAATCAATATGGGTTTGAACATTTTTCAGTTAGTAGCCATCTTGAAAATTTATTGAGGCAAGAAGGCAATCTTGATAGGGATGGTTTAACTGAAGGAGCTTCGAGGTTAAGAAGAGAAAAAAATGATGCTGCCTTCCTTGTGAGAAACATTTATGGTAATTTGCTTCGTTTAGGTTATGGAATTAACGATAATATGATAATAGAAAGTATTAGAAATCCTGCAGAAATTGACTTTTTGAGACAAGAAACCCCCTTTGACTCTTTCTTTGCATCGATTAACACAGGTTTTGATACCAGGTATGCTAGGTCGATTGATAGAGGGACAAACAAGGACAAAATTAGTTACCAGGAGTTTTTGAGGCAACATAATCAAGAAATGGATTCGGGAGATTATTATGGTTTAAAGGTTGCAGATTGCATAAATAAAGCGGATTTCCATATAGATTCTGGTTATGAATTAAGCAAGGTTCGTGAACAGGTAGATGAATTTGTGGATTACGCATATTCTCAGGCTAATGGCGGTTTGAGAAACATCTAAAAATTAGTTTTTTCTTGAAATTTTATGTTATTAGGACTTGTGGGAAAGCCTTCGGCAGGAAAATCGACTTTCTTTAAAGCTGCAACTATGGCCGAGGTCGATATAGCTTCTTATGCTTTCACGACAATAAAACCAAATCATGGAGTAGGTTATGTAAGGGTGGAGTGTGTTGACAAAGATTTTGATGCTCAATGCAATCCAAACAAGGGTTTTTGTATAAATCACCAAAGATTTGTTCCCGTTGAGTTGGTAGATGTTGCTGGTCTTGTCGAGGGAGCGAGCGAAGGAAAAGGTTTAGGTAATCAGTTTTTAGACGATCTTCGTGAGGCTGATGTTTTTATGCAAGTCGTTGACTCATCCGGAAAGACAGACTCAGAGGGCCGGGCTACAAAAAACCACGATCCCCGAGAAGATGTTCGGTTTTTGGAAAAAGAGTTGGACTTGTGGTTTTACAACATTTTGGTTAAAGCTTGGAAAACTTTTTCAAGAAAATTAGAGGTTGAAGTTTCCAATGAAGGGAAATTCGCTGATGCTGTTGCAAGCCAGTTTTCGGGATTGAAAATTAATAGAGAGCAAGTTAAAGAGGTTTTGTTGAAACTTTCTCTTCCCGAGCAACCATCTAAGTGGACAGATGAGCAGTTAAAGAGTTTTGCTTCTGAATTAAGGAAAAAAAGTAAGCCAATGATTATTGCTGGCAACAAGTGTGATGATCCAGATGCCGAAGAGAATTTGAGGAAATTGAAAGAAACATTTACAGATTATTATGTTGTTCCGTGTTCGGCTGATTCAGAGTTGGCTTTAAGGCAGGCTGCAAAGCAAGGATTGATTGAATATGTTCCAGGAGATAATGATTTCATAATCTCTGCCGACTTAGGAGAAAAGCAAAAAGAAGCCTTGGAAAAGATAAAGGAAAACGTTTTACAAAAATTTGAACACGGCACGGGAGTTCAGAAAGTTTTGAATACGGCTGTTTTGGAATTATTGAATCATATTGCTGTTTTTCCTGGCTCCCCTAACAAGTTAGCTGACAGTAAGGGCAATGTTTTGCCGGATTGCTTTTTACTGCCTAAAGGCTCTACAACTTTGGATTTTGCTTACTATTTACATACAGACTTTGGGAAGAATTTCATTAAAGCCGTCGATGCGAGAACAAAGATGGCAATGGGGAAAGACCACGAATTGAAACATCGAGATGTTTTTGAAATATTGACCTAGCGGTGGAAACCTATGGAAACGCTGTTTCCCTAAGATCGTCTTTCCTCTCATAAGGGTTGTTAAACCTTTTTGGTCGTTTTTCCGTAAACGATCCTCCTTTTCATGTTGTTGGCTACTAAGTTTTATTCATTTTTTCCGTATTTTTGGAATTTTTCTTCCTTCATGCTTTTGTAGTCTTTGTCTTGTATTACTTTTTTGAAGTATTTCTTAAATTCGTTGGCTGATTTTTTCTTTTCTTCGTCGTACTGGTAAGCACGTATATCTCCTTTTTTATCGTATTTTTTTCCGTCGGAATGATAGTAATACCTCATTGAGCGTGTGTAGCCCATTTGTAAGTATTTTCTTGCCATGTCCATTCCAACATGGTCTTCTTTTGACTTGTATTTTTGGTAAATCTCGAAAATTTTTTCTGCAGATTCTTTTGCTTTTTCGGGCGTTTTGAATTTCCAGTAGGGCAGAATTTCTCTTTTGTAAGGTTCGACTCTCAAAACTCCTAGTTCGTTGTAGGTTGTTTTTTGGCATTCAATTTCCCAATATTTTTCAGGGTTTTTTCTATAGTTTGTGTTTTTAGAAAAATTCATCCGGATTTGATGTTGAATACGTTTTCTTGAGGTTTGGACTTTCCTTCTAGGTCTAGGAATGCTTTTGCCTGAGCTAAGAAATCGTCGCAAGGTTGGATTAGCTTTTCTTTTACTTGTTCATAAGTTGAAGGAATTATCCATTTTTCGTATATGCTTCTTAGCACTTTTTTGAATGGAGTAGTATCGAATTTTCCGTCGTAGTCGCTTACTACAGTTCCTTTCATGCTAACTTCAATTTCTCCTTGTTGGGTTTTGATTTTTTTGCCTTCTTGTTGGACTTCAACGTCTTTCAAACGTTTTACGGCGAATTTTACTTTTATGTCGTGCCGGAAATAGTCATTGAACTCTTTTTTGTCTTCCCACTCTACCTCAACTTCTTTTTCGTTTCCTTTTATTTTTTCTTTGTAGGATTTTTCTGTTAAGTCTCCAAAATTTTTTTCGTTGGTAAGGAAATCATAGCAGAACTGGTAGAAATCTTTAAATGAGAAAACTCCTTCGTACTTTACTTTGTTAGCGTAAACCTCGTTTTTTTCAGGCATATTTTGTTAAATTTAAGACAATTTAAATATTCTTCGGATTACAACAATATTTATATAGAAACTAGAAATTTATTTTTATATGGATAGAAAGAATTCTGACAAGTCTTCAGGTTTGATGCCAGAGGACGTTCAAAGAACGATAGGAAGAGATGCTCAGAGGAATAATATTTATGCAGCTAAGATGCTGTCAGAGGTAGTTAAAACTACTTTAGGTCCCAAAGGAATGGACAAGATGCTTGTTTCTCCCAACAACGAGATAACTGTTACAAATGATGGAGTTACTATTTTGGATGAAATGAGGATTGAACATCCTGCTGCTAAAATGATGGTCGAAGTTGCTCAAACACAAGAGACAGAAATTGGGGATGGGACGACTTCGGCTGTTATGGTTGGAGGGAAGCTTTTGGAAAACGCTGAGAAGCTTCTAGATTCAAAGATTCACCCCACGGTTATTGTTAAAGGGTATAAGATGGCTGCGGAGAAGGCTCAAGAAATTCTTAAAGACATTGCGTTTAAGATTACTCCTGAGAAATTTTTAGGAAAAGATGTTGAAGTTTCCGAAGGTAGTCAGGATCAAGAACAAATATTGAGGCAGATTGCTATGACTGCCATGACCGGAAAGGGGGCGGAAGATTCTAAAGAAAAGTTGGCAGAAATCATAGTCAATACAATAAAGCAAATTTATATCGAAGGCGAAGAGATCGATTTGAATGACATTAAAATGGAGAAAGTTAAAGGTGAGAGCATAAAGCAAAGTGAGCTTGTTTCAGGAGTTGTTTTTGATAAAGAAAAGGTTTCACATGAAATGCCTTCTAAAGTTGGGAACTCAAAAATTGCACTTTTGGATACTCCGTTGGAAATGAAAAACCCGGATTTGGATACTAAAGTTTCGGTTTCCTCTGCCCAGCAAATTCAGGATTTTGTTTCTCAAGAAGAGAAAGTTTTGAAAGACATGGTTCAGAAATTGAAAGAGGTTGGGGCTAATGTTGTTTTTTGCCAGAAGGGCATAGATGATTTTGCTCAATATCTCTTGGCCAGAGAGGGCATTTATGCTTGTCGTAGAGTTGCTAAAAGTGATATGGAAAAACTTTCTAAAGCTACTGAAGGGAAAATTGTTTCTAATTTGAATGAACTAGATTCTTACGAGCTAGGTTCTGCAGAAGAAGTTAAGCAAGGTAAACACGGTGAGAGCTCTATGACTTATGTTTCAGGCTGTAAAAATCCTAAGGCATTGAGTATCTTAATTCACGGCGGGACAGACCATGTTTTGGATGAGGTTGAAAGAGCCATGAGAGATGGCCTGGGAGATGTTGTTAGTGTTTTGAAGTCTAGAATGGTCGTTTTAGGTGGCGGGGGTGTTGAAGTAGAGCTTTCTAAGAGATTGAGGGAATTTGCTCAGTCTTTAAGTGGTCGGGAGCAATTGGCTGTTGAAGAATTTGCTAATGCTTTAGAGTTTATTCCTATGACCTTGGCTGAGAATGCAGGCCTAGACCCCATAGATATTTTGACAGAGCTTAAATCACAGCATGATTCGGGAGAAAGAAACTATGGTTTGAATTTGTTTAGGGGTAAGGCGGAAGATGTTTTTGATTCTCGTATTATAGAGCCTTACAACATAAAGCAACAAGCTTTGGATTCGGCTTCTGAAGTGGCGACAATGATTTTGAGAATAGATGATGTTATTGCTTCCGATAATAAAGACAAAGGTAATATGCAGTCTAC
>JBDGRI010000044.1:0-6585 GCA_042218235.1 Candidatus Pacearchaeota archaeon | reverse complement strand
ATTCATGAATTGATGCACATTCCTCAAACTTTTGGAGGAGGGTTTAGGCATCATGACTGGGTTACCGACCATAATGTAGATTTGCACTATCAAACTTATATTGAAAAAAAGAGGCAATATGAAAAAACAAAAAATTGGTTTAGAGTTTAAAGGCAAGAATTTGGAAATTGAGGCTTATAAGCTTTCTTTTTTTGGTATGGGGTTAGGTTTAATGTTTAGTTCCTTGAGAAAAGCTAAGCCTCTTCTTTTTGATTTGGAGGATAGTAGAAAGTGGTTGATTCACTCTCTTTTTGTGTTTTTTCCTTTTTTGGCAGTTTGTTTGAATTCCCGGAGCGAGGTTGTTGATTATAAAGTTGTGAGGCCTTTTAGTTTTTCGGTGTCGTCGGGAAAGTCCTTTTCAAGGCTTCTCGAGGTGCCCTTGAAGAATGATTATAAGAACTTTTTGGAAAACTTCGTCGAGAAGAAAGATTTAAATAGTCTTTCTTCCTCGAGAAATTAAACTAAATATAGTTTAAAGGAGGTGAAAAATGGGTAAAATCTTGGTCAAAAACGCTGTGACCAGAAAGCCAGGCTACCTTTACTACGTTGATGGTAACGGTAACGTTTGCGAAGCAAAGATGGCTAGAGGTGGTAAAAAGAAAAAGAAGTCTACTTCTAAGAAGAAGACTACTTCAAAGAAAAAGACCACTTCTAAAAAGAAGTCCACAGCTAAGAAAAAGACTTCGGCTAAGAAGTCAACAAGTAAGAAGAAATCTTCAACTAAAAAAAGAAGAAGATAACTTCGCTATAACTTGATTTTTGTTTTTAATTTGATTCTTGTTTTTTGTTATTGAAATTGAATCCGAATAACACAATTCCGATGGAAACCTATGGAAAACGCCGTTTTCCCTACGATCGTCCTTTTCACGAAGTCAGGGTTTTGA
Source organism: Candidatus Pacearchaeota archaeon (assembly GCA_042218235.1). Taxonomy (GTDB): domain Archaea; phylum Nanobdellota; class Nanobdellia; order Pacearchaeales; family GW2011-AR1; genus JBDGRI01. Next base: position 5,662 of record JBDGRI010000044.1, on the reverse strand, counting down.
AACTTTGGTTTAACAACACAATTCTTTAAAAGTGTAGGATTTTGAGTGAGTCTATGAAAAGAGAGATTTTGAATTTTATAGACGAGAATGGTTTAAGTCCGCTTAGTCGTGGAAAGAGTTCCTTGAAGTCTAAAGGGAAAAGTGTTTTTAAGACTCCCGACGCGAGAAAAATTCATCGGGAGGTAGTTAGTTTGGTTTCGAAGAAATTTGTTTTTCCGGAAACTTCCAATGTGTTTAATTATTTTGAATTTAGCCAATCTGTCGAGGTTGTTAATCAAAGGCAAGAATTTTTTAAGGCTTTGAAGAAGCGGGGTCGATTTGAGAACGGTTTTTTGAAAGAATTATCGAAACCTTCGGCTACATGGAGGCCAGATTATGATGTTGTTGTAGTTACCGAAAATTCAGAAACTTTCAACGAGTTAAAGAAAAAGGGCTGTCCGGCTCAATTGATATTGTCTGACCAAGATGTGGCTTCCCTTGAAGGAAGAGATATAGTTCAGGTTTTGGATTGTGATGAGTCTCAAATGGCTTTAGAACAATTGCCACAGTCGGTGTTTTTGCGTTCCATTGATGAAGCTTATTTGGAAAGGTATTTGGAGGATGTTTCAGGATGGGGAGAGAATTTGAAAATTTTGAAAGACTATGTTCGTGATGAAGATTTGAAATCCTTGGTTGAGGATTTGTATCCGCTTTTGGAATTGACTAAGTCATCCGACAAAGAAGGTCTAAGTTTTGACGGTGTCAAGGAAAAAGTTTCGGAAATTAACGACCGGGTTACACAAAAGGCAAAAGATTTGTCGGTTTCCGGAGATAGTTTGGTCAGTATGCTAAACAAAGGCGAGTTGCCTAAAGAAATTAAGGATTTAGTTTTGCACGAGATAAAGAAAGAAGGAATTCCCGAAGAAGTTGTGAATTTGGAAATTCCTTTGTCTGTCGATGAGCAGGAATTGGAAAAAATTATCACTAAACAGGATAGAGAAAAATTTTCTAACAAAGCCGAAAAGGTAAAAGAGAATGCTGATAAGTTGAAGAAGGTTCCAGAGAAGTTGGGGAAGCTTTCTAATTTGCTGGTTTTTTATGATTTTGTTACAGGGATTTCCCAGTTTGTTGAGAATAAAGATTCTTTCCCAGAGATTTCTGAGGATTTGGATTTGAGTGAGTCAGAGAATTTGCTTTTGGATAGCCCTCAACCAATTTCTTTCCATTTGGACCAAGAGAATCGAGCTTCAATTTTGACAGGTGCTAATTCAGGAGGAAAGACTACATTGATGGAGCATGTTTTGCAAGTTGTTTCGCTTTTGTATTTGGGGCTTCCGGCTAAAGGTAAAGCCAAGGTTCCTCTTTTTGCTTCTGTTTATTACTTTGCTAAGAATAAAGGGGCTATTTCAAAAGGTGCTTTTGAGAATCTTTTAGATCAAATGTCCAAGATTTCTCCGGCTGAGGAAGGTAAGACATTGATTTTGGCTGATGAGATTGAGTCAGTTACAGAGCCAGGTGTTGCAGGGAAGATCATTGCCGCGACGGCAGATTATTTCATAAAGAGAAATTGCTATTTGATTGTTGCGACTCATTTAGGTCACGAAATCCAGTATTCTCTTCCCGAAAAAACTAGAATAGATGGTATTGAAGCTAAAGGGTTGAATGAAAACTTTGAACTTGTTGTTAATCACGATCCTGTTAAAGGTCGTTTAGCAAATTCAACGCCAGAACTAATTGTAGAAAGAATGGCTAATTATTTCCAAGAAGATTATTTCAGGCATTTAGATGAATTTATGAAAAGTCAAAAGGGTTAAAAGATTTGTTTGATTTTTTGGGTTATGGGCAGAGTGATTGCTAAAGGTTCAGGTAAGTATTTCTTGTGTAAGATCGGTCTTCACAATTGGGGCAGTTGGAGAGTTATAGGTTCCGTAAATTCTAATGTTAGAGATTATGAAAAGAAGTGTAAGAAATGTAGAAGAGTTAAAAGGAAAACTAAAGAGTTAGATTAATCTTAAATATTCCTTTTTTTATTGTGTTTTATATGAGCATAATATTGGGAATTGAATCTACGGCACATACATTTGGAGTTGGTGCCGTGAAACACGGAGAGGTTATAGCTAATGCTAAAAGGACATTTACGACCGAGTCTGAAGGTTTAGTTCCGATGGAAGTTGCGGAACATCATTTTAATAATAAGCATGAAGTATATTTTGAGGCTATAGACGAGGCGGGTATTAAAGAGGAAGAAATTGATGCTGTGGCCTTCTCGCAAGGTCCTGGGTTGCCGCCGTGTTTGAAAGAGGGGTTAGATTTTGCTAAAGAAGTTGCTTCTAAGTTGGAAAAGCCGATTGTTCCAGTGAACCATTGTATTGCTCATTTAGAAATTGGCAGGCTTTATGGCGTTAAAGATCCTGTAATGCTTTATACTTCGGGGGCTAATACGCAAATAATTGCTTATGCTTCAGGTAAGTATAGAGTTTTTGGGGAGACAATTGATATTGGAATTGGGAATTTTATTGACAGCTTTGCACGTGATGCCGGTTTAGGCTTTCCAGGAGGGCCTAAGTTAGAAAAATTGGCTAAAGAAGCTGAGAATTTTATTGAGTTGCCTTATTCTATTAAAGGAATGGATACTGCTTTTTCTGGTTTGTCGACGAATTTGAAACAGAAACTTAATTCCGGAGAGTATAATTTGAGTGATTTAGCTTATTCTATGCAAGAGCATGTTTTTGCTATGGTTATTGAATCTGCTGAGAGGGCTATGGCTCATACAGGAAAGAAAGAATTGCTTTTGGCTGGAGGGGTTGGCTGTAATGCAAGGCTTCAAGAAATGTGTAAAAAAATGTGTGCCGACCGAGCAGCAGAGTTTTTCTGCCCTGCTAAAAGCCTTTTGGTTGATAATGGTGCAATGATGGCTTATTTAGGAGAGATTAAGTTTAATTCAGATATTCATGTTCCGGTTGAAGAAATTGATTCTGTTGATATAAGCCCTAAACAGCGTACTGACGACGTCAAAGTTGAATGGAAATGATTTTTGGTTTTAGAAAAATCTATATGGTTACTAAGTCACCAAGTTACTATGGGAAGGACCATTAAAGTTAGTGAAGAGAGTTATAAGTGGCTTTTGAGTTTGGCTATGGCTATTTCCAAAGAAAATAATAGACGGGTTTCTTTTGACGAGGTTTTGAAAGAGCTTAGAGATTCTGGAGATGAAGGAGACATTATGGAATTGGCAGGGAAATGGGAAGATATTTCTGATAAAGATTCTAAGAATATAAAAGAAGAAATTAAGAAGAGGTGGAAAAATTAGGAAATCTCGTCTGTTTAGACAGCGATATTTTGGTTGATTTTTTGAGGAATGTTGGTTATGCTGTTGAGTGGATTCGTATGAATAAGGATAAATATGAGCTTGGAACTACAATAATAAATCTGTTTGAACTTTATGCGGGGGCTTATGTTGCAGGTAAGGCTTCCAGAAGGAAAGCAGATATAGATTCTTTGGCTTCCTATTTGAGAATTTTGCCTTTGTCATTAAATGATGTGCAGGATGCAGGCAGAGAGCATTCTTTATTAAAGAAAAAAGGCTTTCTTATCGGGAATCAAGATGTTTTGGTTGGAATTATGGCGAGAAATAATGGGGCTTTTCTGAGGACAAATAACAAAAAGCATTTTGGCAAGATTTCGGGTTTAAAGTTACTTTAGTGGTTTTTTGCCGGTTCTATTATTTTTCCTTCTTCGACCGCCTTTTGGACAAGACCGATCTGTTTCTTTTTTCTTTCGAATTCTTCTGGAGTATAGCAAATTACTTCCAAATCTATCTCTTCATTCCAATGTCCAAGAATTTCCTGCATTCTCTTTTTGAATGCCAATTTTTTGAAGTCTTTGGAAACAAGTATTAGGTCTATGTCAGAAGTTTTTAACCAATCCTCTCTTGCTCTGCTACCGAATAAGATAGCCTTTTCTATATTGAATTTTTTCCTTATCTTTTTCAAGAGTTCTCTTATTTTTTCTTTTGCTTCTTTATTTGTGTGTCCAGCCATTCTATTATCTTTTCTGTTTTGTTTATTAGCTCTTTTGCCTCTTCCTTGTTGTAAAGAGTGTAAGGCGCTTCTTCGCTTGCATCCGGGTATCTTGAGAGATAGTATTCAGAAGTTAGCTCTTTGAGAGTTTTGTGAAATTTTTGTGGTAGTTTGGCCATTCTCCCAAGTTTTATTAAAGAGTGTATTGGTCCGGGGGATTCTTTGTTAGTGAGGATTATATAGGCTTTTAGGCCTTTTTCGACCGATTGTTGACAGAAAAAAGCTGACGCATAATACTCGCCGCCTTTGAAGTTATACTTTGCTACCTCAAGGTCTTTTTGAGATTGTTTCCACCAATTGTTAATTTCCTCTCTCATGACATCCCAGAGTTTTTATCGTATAAAAATGTATTCTTTTTTGTATTAACAAATTTTAAAAAGTGTTATTTCCTCTAAAGTTACATGAAAAAGCAGGTGGTTACCATAAGCATTGTTTTAGTTTTAGCAATTGCCTTGTCATTACCGGTTGTATTGGCGGGGTTTTTTGATGATTTGTTTGGTAAAATAACGGGTAAACCAACTAGTGGTTCTTGTAGTAATCCCGATACTTGGTATAAAGACTGGGACGGAGATGGATACGCTTCTAAAAATGTTACTAGTTGTAGCAATCCAGGAAGCACACAAAGGCAGAAGAAGAGATGGACAAGCGATAAAAGTAGTATCTATGGGAATGGAGGAGACGATTGTGTAGATGATTCTCTTAATGCAGGACAAAATTGGCCCCAATGGAAATATGAATTAGTCAATACTGATGGGAATAACGATATTGCAGACAATATTAATCCAGGGGCTTCAGAGGTTTGTAATTTTGTGGATGATAACTGTAAGGCAGGCGTGGATGAAAATTTTAATGTAGAAACGATGTATGCCGATAATGATTCTGATGGTTATTACAACGATTCAGTTAGCACCAAAGTTTGTGGTGCCAACCGTAGTAAGGGCCCTCGCGACTACATAGGTAGCGCGAATTACAGCGGTAGCTCAGACTTTTCTAGCGGTACCGTTACGTTTGCTGGTTCAAGTGACCAAGTATCCGGAAACGGTCCTCCAGAAATATTTTATAATGGTTCGACCCATTATTTTACCAATAAGTCCTCATCAAAAGGTCCAGATTGTAATGATTCTTATGGAAAAATAAATACCACAAACATTTGGTACTTAGATAATGATACAGATTCGTATCCTGGAAAAAGTATTCAAAGTTGCGGAAACCCTTCGCCTTCTTTGCCTGCTCCCTATCCTAACCATACCGATCCAGGTTTAAGCTATGTATCTACAAGCGATTCAAATTGGTATAAATATAACGTAACCCGAAATCGGTCTTCTAATACGGATCCTAAAAAGGTGGTACATCGTATATTTCCTAGAAATGTCGATTGCAACGACAATGATGAGGACATTCTTAATAGAGAAGACTGGTATTTAGACAATGACTCTGATGGATATTGGTCAAATAAGACAAAGAAGTGTTATAATCCAGGTAATAAGAGTTTAGGCTCCAATAGCGGTAATGGCTCTAATACAAAGAGCGCAAGCGGATGGTTGAACTCTACATCTCAGTCTATAAACAATAATCATGAATTGGTTTCCGGGGGTGATTGTAAT
>JBDGRI010000043.1:0-5305 GCA_042218235.1 Candidatus Pacearchaeota archaeon | reverse complement strand
TATCATCCTTTGAAGGAATTTGCGAGCCATTAATATTTAAGCTAGTAACATTCAAAGAAGTTATGTTATAGAAGTAGCCTGTTTGGGCATAAACGTCTCCTCCGGTAATTTCCGCCCCTCCATTTTCCCACGTCCCGCCAAAGGTAGTATTGCCTGAAACACTTAATTGGGCTTTTGGTGAAGATGTTCCTATTCCTAATTGATCGTTAGGGTCAGAAAGATAGACCTCTCCGTTAGACCTATTCCACAAATCAGAAGTATTTATCCAGCCCAAATCATTATTTATATCACTTCCTTTTATGTCTGAAACATTGTCTATAGTGCCCTCGGCAGTTCTCCATTTATCTGAAGAGTTTACATCTAAATTACTTTCTTGGGAATCTTCAATCCAGTTTTCGTTAGTTATATTTTGTTCTTTCAAAGTTATTAAATTATTCAAGTCAGAAGCAGTATCAAAGTTATTCCAATAGTCGGACTGATTTACAGAAAGGTTAGTTCCTGCCAGCGTAGAATTGAAAGTAACAATTCCTGAATTATTATAAATGTAGTTTCCGCTTGCTCCGTCAAATCCTCCGCCACCTCCGGAAACACTACTCAAACAATTCCCTCCTTCAATACAAACATCATATCCTGAAGTAACGTTTATGTTTCCTTGATTTGAATAGTTTAAAAAGGTCACATTGCTCTGCCCGTCTTCCAACCAATTTTCATTTGTTATATTCTGCTCTTTTAAAGTCAATTTGTTATCTCCATTACCCCAGACAACTGAAGGGTCAGGATAAGTTCCGCTTAAATCTCCTCCTGCAGACTCTCCAGTAAGATTTGTATCTCTCGCGTCTATAGTGAAATTCAACTCTGTTTCATTTAACAAAATGCTAGTACTGTCATTGTAAATGTACTTGTCTCCTCCCGACTTTTCAGTATTAGCTTCAAAGTCATCTCTCGCATCTATAGTATTATTCAAATAACTTTCATTAAAATTCAAGTCGACAGTTCCCGAAGAAGAGCCATTCAACAAATAAGGCGTTAACCCTGTTAAGACCCCTTCAATATCCCCTCCACTAGTACTTGCACTACTTAAACACTTTCCATTCTCTATACAAAAGTCTATTGCCGAACTGACATTTCCTGTAAAGTTAGCATTTCCCGTCGATCCGTTTATAAGAAAAAACAAACTGTCGTCGCTGCCATTTCTCACAGCAAAATCTTTGGCTTCGGCGAAAGCTACAAATACAGAAAACATTAGAACGCCTACTAAGACTAAAACAAAACTCTTTCTATTCATTTAGGCATACAACCTCATTTTTATATTTCCATTACCTCAAAACCGAAATCCCTAAGAGGAAATACAATTCCAAAAAGGCTATTCGGTTTATAAGAAAAAGACGCTGTGAGTATATAAAAAGGTTTTTGAAAAACCTTTAGAGTTCAATTAAGTCTAAGTTTTAAACAGCCAAACATAAAAAGAGGACCGTGTCGGAAACAACCAACAAGGTTTTACAACGGCAGAGGGTGGCGGGTCAGAAAAAGGAGAATCTTAGGCAAAAAGCAAAGCTTTAGCTATTCCGCTTTTTGCGTAGAAAAATCGAAATAGGCAAAAAGGCTTTTTTCCATCGAAAACGATGTTTTTCCATAGTTTTCCATCAAAGAAGGTTTAACTTCGGCGGTGGAGTGGCGGTCAGAAAAAGGACGACCGTAGGGAAAAAGGCTTTTTTCCATCGTATGTGAGGAAAGACGATCTTAGACCTAGAAATATATTTCAGCCTAGTCCGGTTTTGTGCAAAGAAAGACGGGCTAGCAGGCTAAATTTAGTTAGGCTCTGTTTCGTATTTAAGGCATAAAATCCAAAACAGGGAAACAGCGTTTCCATCTAAGTAAAGGTTTTAAAATATTCCAACAGGGAAGCCGACCGTAGTTTTGGCGGAGGCGGGCGGTCAGGAAAAAGCGGATCTTACGAAAACTTCGTTTTCATAGACCGTAGAATTTATATACTCCCTAAACACTGACTTAGTATGGAAACCGTGGAAGTTCCAAAAGAAGAATATGAACAAATGAAAAGGAAATCAAAAATAGCGGACGATGCGATAGTACAGCTTCAGCTAAGTCTTGAAGATTTGAAAAACAAAAAAGTAGAAAGATTTGATTAAATTTCACGGAGATATTTCAGGAAATCCTCCTTATTCCTCAAAACAAAATCAATAATTTTTTGTTGGTCTTTTTTTGGAGCAAAAGAAAGGAATAAAACTTTCTTATTATCGTAATCCACAATAAAGTAAAGCCTCTATTTTGATTTTCTAGAAGGAAAGCGAAATAGCAGGCTAAACTCCTTTTGGCTCTTTCCCAAATACCTCTTCTCCCTAAACCAATTAAATTTCAACGGTCTGCCGGCAGGATTTTCCTTAAAATTCTCTCTCATCTTATCTATCCAATCACGCTCACTCTTATCCAAAGAAAAGTAGATTCTCTTAAAAATGGGAGTAGCATAAATGGAATACCTAGACATATCAAGCAGACGCTGTAAGGATATTTAAAGGTTTTGTGAAAAACCTTTAGAGTTCAATTAAGCCTAAGTTTTAAACAACAAAGCATAAAAGGAGGATCGTTTACGGAAGTAATTGTTTATGTGAGGAAAGACGATCGTAGGGAAACAGCGTTTCCATCGTTTTCCATCGATTTAAAGGTTTTCTGTGGAAGTTTTATTGCGGTTGAGATAGGGGACAGGAATTAAAAGAGACGATCTTATCGGAAAAGGTCGGAAAGACTCAAAAACTCATTGCTTATCTTTATGATAAACATCTAAAAGAACCATTTTATTCTCTTTCTTCAAATAAAGATAAGATAGGCGATAAGGTTTAACGTACAACTCACGAGTACCTTTTCTACCATATTTCATGGGTTTACCTACCTCCGGATCACTAATTATTTTTCTTACTTGAGATTTAACTTTAGACTTCAAATCCTTATCTTTAACCTTGCTCATAAATCTGGCAAAACTCTTAGTTTCCTCTACCTCTACTACTATTTCTCAAGCTTATCCAAAAATTCCTCTTTAGAATAAGAATCATACTCTCCTCTTTCATATTCCTTAATTGCCTCTTCAGTTGAATGTGCAAATGCAAGGTCTTCAACTAAAGAACTAAGCTCAGCCACTTTCTTCTTCAAATCTTCTAAATCATTACTAATTTTTTTAGCGTCAATTTGCTCTTGAGTCATATTAAACCCAGAAAACCATAATATAAAAATCTTTGGAGAGAAAAGGCCTTTTGAGATTAAAGAATGATTATTTCTTAGCTTCTTTTTTAGAGCCAAACATGGCCTCAATTATCTTGGATGCAGTCGTACTAGCATCCAAAATCTCGATTTCAACAGGTTTTCCGTCTTCGTTATAGTGAGTAATGATATTCTCCCTTTGCTCTGCAAAGTCTGGCTTCTCTTCGCTCAAAACAATCATCAAGACATCCGAATCTTGGTCATATTTATATTCCATACCTTTGTCTCCTAGACCTATACACAGTAACGACTCTTTTTATTTCTTTCCTCTCCTCAACAACCACTCTCAAAACATAATTTCCGGAAACCTTCTGATAAACAATTCTCCGGGAATAAGATTCAACCGTAGAATCGGGAGAAAATAAGCAATCTTCAACCTCTTCTTTTGTGACTCCATATTTTTCCATCCTGCTTAAAGAATGATTAGTATAAACAACTTCCATAAACACAAAACCCGACGCTGTAAGGATATTTAAAGGTTTTGTGAAAAACCTTTAGAGTTCAATTAAGCCTAAGTTTTAAACAACAAAGCATAAAAGGAGGATCGTTTACGGAAGAAACTTTTTGACAGCGTGAAAGGAGGACCGTATCGGAAAACGACCAACGAGGTTTTACAATATTCCATTAGGAAAGCGGATCTTACGAAAACTTCGTTTTCATCAAAGAAAGTTTAACAAGACTCCTTGTGGAAAGCCGATCGTAGTTTTTTGGCGGAGGTTCTCGGCGGTCAGGAAAAAGCGGATCTTACGAAAAAACGGCGTTTTTTCATAGAACTTCGTTTTCATCGAAATAAAGTCTTATAGGCGGTCTCTTATTTTTCAGCTCATAAAGTTTTAATTTAGGATCAAGTAACTTGCCAGCTTTAGGACCTTTCTCTTCAATTTTGTCAAACATTTTACTTAAAATCTCTTTAACACTCTTGTCCTTAGCAACTTTGTCCAACTGCCTCAATATGACCCTATCAAAAATTAATTCGTAATTTTTTACTCTTTCTCCCATAAACAAAACCTATAGATTTATAGTAGTTCAATAGCCAAATCTCCTTTCGTAATTTTTATGGTCCATCCACTCGACTATTACTGCAAGGATTTCCGACTTACTCGGAGTTACTACAGAATAAATCAAACGCCAACCATTAGGTAATTGATAACGCCAAATATTGTCCAGACCATAATCTTGAAGGTACTTTTTTGGAATAAGTTTCTTCTTTACATGTTCTCCGGCAAAAACATTTTCTTTCATATCTTCAATAAACTTGTTTATCGATTTTTTTATCCAACTGTCTTCCTCTAAAGAGTTAAACTCTGACTCTTTTTTATCATCAACAAAAACAACTCCGTCAGCCGGCTTTTTGAACATATAATTTAGTATTTTTTCTTGTTTATAAATTTCTTGGCAACCCGAGGATTCCAAACATATACAACATGCCCCTTTCTATCTATCCCGATTTTATTGTCCTGCCATAAATACTTTAGAATCACATTAAAAGTACCCCACATTGTCTTCTTTGGCAAATTATTAAAAAGTTCTGTCTTCTTATAAGATCCTGAATTCTCCTTAATAAAGTTCTCCACCATAAGTATTGTGTCCAAACGAGGGTTTCTTTTCGTTATGTTCTCTGTATTAAAATCAACTTTTTTTTGTTCTGGCATTTTATCCTCTGATAACATTATCAAACGATTTTATATAATTTTCGGTTCCAAAGAATAGTCATACTAAAATTAAACTCATGTTAAACAAAAGTAAAATCTCTCAAAAAACAAAACCTATAGATTTATAGTAACCTCATTTGAAGAAGTCTTTATTGTATTTCCTGCAAGACTTACTTGCCCTGAATTATTTATATCTCCAGAGGCATTAATTGTTCCGTTTACTTCGAGCTTAGAACTTGGAGAGCTTGTTCCTATTCCAACATCATAGCTAGTAGAGTTAGGGAAAAGGCTAGTTCCTGACAAATTCCACTTAGTACCGCTTCCACCGCCTCCGGAAACACTACTCAAACAATTCCCTCCTTCAATACAAACATCTACAGTAG
>JBDGRI010000042.1:0-10995 GCA_042218235.1 Candidatus Pacearchaeota archaeon | reverse complement strand
TTCAGACTATATTCTCTACTGTTTCCTTCTTTGTGGTATTTCTTAATCTTCAAATCCATCTTGCTAACATCAACTTCACGAGAAACCTTCGGCTCGTTATACCCCAACTCTTTATTAACAATGCTTTTTTCGTTCTCGTTCAAGTCTTCTGCCTTAACCTTAACATCACTGAACTCAAATTCCATAATAAATTAGAGATTTCAATTTTTATAAACCTTGCCGCTTAAACGGATGCCTTATGTCTCCGTCTTGAACCTCTTCATCTTTAAATCGAACAATGCCATCGGGAATTTTCCATTTTTCGTCCACCCTTATGCCGTTGTCCCTTCTTTGATTTAACCATCTCCCTCCTTCAGAATTTATCTTGTAATCTACTCTACCATTATTTTCTTCAAAGAAATGCCTTTCTTCTAAAAATCTCTTCTGTTCCATTTCTTGAAGAATTTCTTTTAATTTTGGTAAACCATTTTCCATTAAAACAGATTCATCTATTCCATTTTTCTCTAAAAACTCTTTAATACTTATATACAGGTGACCGGCTCCGTCAAAATAAAGCGATTCTCTTTTCAATAAATACAATACACCTTCCATAACTTCTTCAATTTCCATAAAAACCTAAATGGCTTCTTAATTATAAAATTTGCTTTTATCGGTACTTATTTAAAATTTGTTTTCAATATTTTGGCAAAAGAGGAAAAATAAGAAATGGCCGCAGTACCGGGATTTATTTTTGAATTGGGAGCAATAATCATAATAGCTGCAGTACTAGCTTTAATCGTCCGACTTCTAAGGCAACCTCCTGTAATAGCCTATATAATTGCAGGAATAATCTCCGGTCCATTAGTTTTCAACCTTTTCAAGTCAAATCAACTTGTAGACCTCTTTGCAACACTGGGAGTTACTTTTTTACTTTTCATTGTAGGCCTAAGCTTAAGCTTTAAGTCCTTAAAGAAAACCGGAAAAACAGCTTTGACCGTTGGAGTTACGCAAGTTCTTGTTACAGGAGGAATAGGTTTCGTTTTAGCCTTAATTCTCGGATTTACTTACACTCCGGCTTTCTACATTGCAGCAGCTTTGGCAATTTCTTCAACAGTTGTTGTAATGAACATCTTGGCTCAAAGAAAAGAGACTGAGACCCTACACGGAAGAATTTCTATCGGTATTTTGATTGTACAAGATTTCATCGCAGCTTTAATCCTAATCGTAATTCCATTCATAGATGCAAGTACTTCATCAATTGTGGAGCATATAGGAATAGGACTTGGTTTAATTGCAGGAGTATTCCTTATGTCTTACTACCTAATGCCAAGAATCTTAAAACTAGCAGGCAAAAATCAAGAAATTCTCTTTTTAGTTTCAATAGCCTGGGCAGTTGGCGTGGCAGGTTTGTTCAGTTACTTTGGCTTCCCGATAGAACTTGGAGCCTTAATAGCAGGAATGTCTCTTTCCTCCTCGAGATTTAGCTTTGAAATATCCGGAAAAGTAAAAAGTTTCCGAGAGTTTTTCATAATAATTCACTTGATTTTCTTCGGTAGCCTCTTAACCGGCCCAATAGACGGGGGAATGCTTGCAAAAGCAGGACTTTTCTCGACTTTGATTTTAATTGGAAATCCTTTAATTGTAATGGCCACAATGAGGCTATTCAACCATAAAAAGAGAACAAACTTCTTAACGGGCACACATATAGCACAACTTTCAGAGCTTTCTCTAATCATAGCTTTCCTTGGTTTCTCTAAAGGATCTTTAACTCAAGAAACATTCTCTTTAATAATTCTGACAGCTCTAATAACAATAACAATTAACACTTATGGAATCGAACACGAAAAGAAAATTTACAACAAAATCCATCATTTATTCAATATTTTCGATGGGAGGGGACACAAAAGTGAAAATACAAAGAAACATAAGTCAACCAAGTATGATGTAATTTTGTTCGGTTATAACAGAATAGGATTCAACTTACTAAAAGAACTCCGAAAGGCAAAGAAAAAATGTTTAATAATTGATTACAATCCTGACACTATAGAATCTCTAGAAAAGAGGAAAATTCACGCTATTTACGGAGATGCCGACGATTCAGATTTTCTAGAGGACTTAAACTTAGACGAAGCAAAAACAGTAATCTCTACAATCCCTGACTTGGAAACCAACCTAAACATAGCCGAACATGTAGACAAAAAGAAAGTAAGATTCATTCCGACCTCACACAGCATAGAGGACACAAACGAACTTTATGAAGCTGGATCAGATTATGTAATAATGCCTCACTTTTTGGGAGGAGAACACATAGCAAACTTAGTAACCAAAAAGAACCTTGATAGAAAGACACTAAAACAAAAGAGTAAAAAACAAGTCAAAGAACTAACTGAAAGAGCAACTAAGGGTCACAAGCACCCAAAAGACGAGGATTACGGTAAATGATTATAGAACATCTTTAACCGCCTTGTAAACGTTCTCATGAATCTCTTCTCGTGATTTCATTTCGCCTTTTTCATTAACACAATCTATTTTTTGCCAATGGTCGTACATTTCAGCCAATTGCAAATAAGCGTTAATCGATTGTTCTAAGTATTTTTTATCTTTCTCTAAAGCGTCATAGCTTTCTTCCGTATAAGATCCTTTCAACTCAAGAGTTTTTTCAAAAGGAACATACAAAAAGAGGGTCATGTCTGGCTTAGGCAAATTTGCTTTATTATATTCTAGGTCTTCAAGCCATTTGTAAAACTTTTTTCTCTTTTCAGGTTCAGAAATTTTACCTCCTTGATGCGCCATATTAGAATCAACATATCTATCCAAAATTAAGACATCTCCGTTCTCTAATGCTTCATCCATAATGTGCCGGTTGTAAACTCTATCGGCTATGTAATAATGAATTGCTACTTCCTGCGGTACATTGCCGGGACCTTCAGGAAAGAAGCTTTCGCCATATCTCTGCTTACCTTGCAAAGGTCCTTCAATGATTCTCCCAGTAGGAGATTCATATTTTGGAAATGTGTCTCTTTCGACCTTTACTCCTTCGTTTTTAAGTCTCCTATAGATTAAATCTTTTTGAGTAGCTTTACCAGAAAAGTCACTTCCTTCGATAGCTATTATCTTGCCTCTTTTCATTTTAGATTAGATCTATAGGCTGAAACTTTTTTCTGGGCCTACCGAGATTATTTTTCCTTTAGACATTTTCGAAAATTAGGCGGCCATTTGGGGCTTTATTTTTTCTGCATTCCACTCATATTGCAGTTTTCCTTGATCTTCATAATTGTTTATTTTAGCCAGATCTTCCTTCCTCATATTTATCATGTCCCAGAAACTAGTATCTTCGCTAACCTTAAACTCAAGTTGCGAACTTTGTTTAGGCTCTCTTGCCAGCTGTATCAGAGCAAAAGGAACATGGTCGTATCCTTTCCTATTCTCGGGTTCTTCAGGAGCTGAATTCATATACCAATTGAACATCTCCATATAGTCTTGAGAATCTCTTGCTTTTTTGACTCCTTTTTGCAATTCGTGTAGGTTTCTTTGGTCTCTAAGGAATTCTTGCCTTTCTCCGACACCAGTATAGAAGTGTACATTTCCTAGCATATGTTCAAAGTAACCAGGATTAAGACCCGTTTCGTGCGCCAACATATTTAACAAAAGGCCATATTGAGCCATATTGAAAGGAACTCCCAAAATTGTGTCACAAGACCTTTGATCCAATCTTAAATCCAATCTATTTTTGTCTTCAACAACTCTTGTCTGATATTCAAGGTGGCAGGGAGGTAATGCCATATCGTTCTTTTCTCCCAGGTTCTGAGCAGTCACAATGTTCGACCTAGACGTCCTGTCTCCGTGTTTCAATTTGTTTATCATTTCTGCTAGTTGGTCTGTATGCTTCACTTTTGCAAAGCCAAAAGGAGAGACTAGTTTTTCTATTGCTTTTTCGAACATGTTGTTAGGGGTGCCATTAGTAGTTCTCCAATCTCTCCATTGGACACCATAAATTCTTCCAAGAGACCTTTCTTCAAGAGGAAGATCGCCATTAGCCACTTTGGCTATGTACCTGTCACGTTCTATGTCCCATTTTTTAGTATGTTTTGGAATTTCTTTTTCTAGACCATGTCTTCTCAAATAAAAATCGAACCCGTTATCATTCCAAATATTTACATTCTTGTCAATTAAACTTTTCAAGTCATTTTCTCCCCTCAAGAAAAAAAGCATTTCTTCAAAAGGTATTCTAGGCGCCATCTTTTTTGTGGTTAGAATTGGAAATCCTTGGCTAAGGTCATGCTCCATAGAATATGCTTTTTGAGCCTTGCTACTTCCAGAACCCAGTTTAAGGTCCATCTGGTCGCCAAACTTAGAAAGAGTTCCTGTTTGAGTCCTTTCGTTCCACTCATATTCACCTTGAGTTAGAATTCTTTCTAGAAGTTCCTGATACTGAACATCCGCCTGATTTACATCTGTCATTTTCCAAGTAATTGAACTGCCGGAACTTTATAAAAACTATTTAACTATAAAACATGTTTCAATTTGAATATCCAGGAACTATGTAGCCTTCACTAAATTTTTCTCTTATTTCGTTTGGCTCTTCATTTGATATGCATTTAATCACTTTTTCTTGATATACTAATGGCTTTCGTTTAACCCGGGCTCGTGAAGCTCCTTGATTATTTCAGCGGCATCTTTTGGATCGCTTAATTTAGTGATATTTTCAAGCCTTTCAGCCTGTCTACTTTCAAGATCCACTCTTTTGTAAGCACCCTTAACCATGCCGAAAAATTCTTTGGGATTGTAATCTTCTTGAAACACTCCTTGTTGATTAACTTTATAGGCCTTAACTACTCGAGGATTGTTTCTGGTTACATAGAAATCACTTTCACCGTTTTTGTAAAATTCCCCCTCCATCGACAGGAATCTCGTGTGGACCTTTTATATTCTTTATTGTGATTTTAGTCAAGAAAAACTCAATTATTCCTTCATTTCAATCTTAATGTTGACGTTTCGAGGAATTTGCATTTTCATAATCTGCCTTAGAACTTTTTCATTGGCAGGGAAATCTATAAGCCTTTTGTGGATTCTCATTTCGTAATTGTCAAAAGTAGCCGAACCTTCACCGTCAGGAGATTTTCGAGTTGTAACCTTAAGTTTCTTTGTAGGCAAAGGCACAGGACCGCTTATAACAACTCCGGATTTTTTGGCCATGTCTCCGACAGATTCACAAATATGATTTAACATGCTTATGTCCGTACTGTCTAGTTTGATTCTTACTTTTGCCATTTTGAACTCTCGTTATGCACCATATATTTAGAACCTAATTTAAAAACCTTTTTCCTAAAAGGTTTTTCAAGTAATGGTTTTACAATGCTCCAAATAAGGTTTAACAAATACCAATATAAAAGGGATGGTCTTATGGAGTAAAATTCTCTAAATGGATTTTTTATGGTTTATTTTTTTCTGCCCACTCCACCAACGGGAAAATTGCTTTTAGTAGGCTTTTGCCTCTCTTTGTTAGAGTATACTCTACTTTTTGGACCTTCTCTTCATATTCAACGCTTTGTACTATTCCCTCTTTCTCCAATTCTTTGAGCCTTTCACTTACAATTTTTGCAGCTGCATTTTCCAGTTTTCTCAACAATTCGTTAAATCTTACTCTTTCAAAATTTCCGATTGTAATTACTATTGATACAGTCCACTTTTTGCTTAAATACTCGGATAAAGACTCTAATGGACGAGGGCAGATTCCCTCTTCAGACTTCATGCCGCAACAATCTTTGTCTTCTTTTGTACTTTCCATTTCTAAACTACCAAATTTATATAGCCCAAGTGATATAAAAAGTATATCGGAATTAAATAATTTTTTGGAGGTAAAAAATGGAGAAAAAATGTTGTAAAGGAGAGGTGTGCCCTTCTTGCAGTTGTTGTATTTGTGTTTGCCTTAAGGACTTAAAAGAGAAGCTGAGTCCCGAAGCAAAAAATAGAATAATCGAAGAACTGCGCAACTAGAATGGTAAATGAAAAAGAAGGCCTATACGAATGTGAAGAGTGTGGCTTGATTTATGAGAGCGAATATTGGGCCAAAAAATGCGAAAGATTCTGTAGGAAGAATAACGCCTGTAGCATAGACATCACTAAACATGCCAAGAAGCAAAATGGAAAATCTAAAGAGAGTTAGGGATTCTGTAAAAGAAACTTTGGAAAGCAAGAAACACCTAAAGATACTTGTGATAGTAGGCCTCATCTTTTTTGGTATTTTTATTGCATTTCCTGTATTCTCAATCCCCGGAAATGGATTGCTTTTTCAATTGGGGGTTTTTTCCGCTTTCGGATATTTTGTTATGATTGTCTTCGCACTCCTAATGGGTTTAATGGTAGCAATGAGAGTTTACAAATACGATTTGACAAAATCTGGCGGAAAAGCCGGCAAAGGGTTCATTGGCGGATTCTTTGGATTTATCGGAGGAATTTTTGGAACTGCTGGATGCCCTGCATGTGTGGCTGCTATATTTGGATTTCTGGGCAGCGGTGCTACCCTTTTTTTAGTTAAAAATCAATGGTATGTTGTAGGCATTTCCTTTTTGCTTCTTATTATCTCCATTTACATGACTTCTCTGGAAATAAAAGACGGTTGTTCAAACTGTTGCTAGGCCGCGTCAAATCCTTCCTCTTCTTCCTTTTCCACTTCTTCCTGAGGCGTTATTCCCAACATATCCGAAATAAAGCTGAGAAGCCTCAATGCCAGTTCTAGAATCACTATGAATACTATGTATGTACCTGCAATAGATATTGCTTCAGGAATTTTTATCAAGGATTGAGTTATTCCTTCTGGTTTAAAGAAGTCTGGCTGCGTAAATCCGACTACCAACATTGTCAATGGAACCACTTTAGCTATTTCTTTAGAGACACTTTCTCCATACCTAGGTATATATGCAGTAGCTCTAACGGAAGCTATTGTTATTGCCGAGATAAGTACAATTAATTGGGGTTCGATGTGCCTAGAAATTATTGATAACAGTATTGTCAGGAAAATGAAAGACACATAAATCAAAACCGGCAAAATTACCAAATACTCTACAACATATAAAGCTCCTGCGATAGTTTTTTCCAAAATCGGATGAGAAGAAGTATTGTACTTGTTAAGATTCAATCTCAAAATATTTTTTGTCGAAATCAATACATAAAATTTCCAGACCAAAACAGCATAAACGCTTACCAGAACCGTCAAAAGCAGAAGAGTCACAAAAGTTTGGCCTTGCTGGGAAAGACCTCCTACAACATTACTGTAAAAGTTCCCAAAATTATTGGTAATCACCTCTGTTGCATTGACCATATTTAAAAAAGTCCAAAATTCTTTATAAAGCTATCGACACAAATTTAACAAAGTTTAAATAGAGCTCTTTGTTTTTTTACGAAAAGAAAATGTTAAGCATAGATGTGGTAAAAGAAAATCCGGAAGCAGTTAAGGAAACAATCAAAAACAAATTTCAGGGAGACAAACTAGAACTAGTAGACAAAGCCATAGAAATAGACAAAAAATGGCGTGAGCTGAAAAAGCAAGAAGACGATTTAAGGGCTGAAAGAAACAAAGTTTCCAAAAAAATTGCTGAACTGAAAAAGAAAGGCGAAAATGCCGAAGAAGAAATGAAAAGGGCTAAAGAAATTCCCGACAAAATTTCCGAATTACATAAAAAACAAGAAGAAACTCTTGAAGAGCGAAATCTAATTTTACAAAAACTTCCGAATTTTATGTCTGAGAGAACTCCTGTGGGAAAGGACGATTCTGAAAATGTTACTGAAGAGTATTTCGGAGAAAAACCGGAATTCGATTTTGAAGTAAAACCTCATTCTCAAATTGCAGAGGAACTAGGAATGGCTGACTTCGAGTCGGCAGCAGAAGTTTCTGGTTCGGGATTCTATTACTTAGAAGGAGACTTAGCTTTACTAAACCAAGCCTTAATTCAATACGCAATAGACAAAATGACCTCAAAAGGCTACCGATATGTTGAAACGCCTTTAATGCTAAGAAACGATGTAATTAACCGTGAAACAGACTTAACTCAGCAAGAGGAAATGATTTATCGTATCTCAGATGAAGAACTTTCACTAATTGGAACCTCAGAACACTCATTGATAGGAAGGCACTTTGACAAAGAATTAAACCAAAAGAAATTGCCAATAAAACAAACTTCTTACTCAATGTGTTTCAGAAAAGAAATTGGAAGCCACGGTTTAGATGAAAAAGGACTTTTTCGAACACACCAGTTCAATAAAGTAGAAATGGCAGTAATTTGCCTTCCCGAAGACTCAGACAAAATTTTCGAAGAAATGAAAGAGATTACCTTAGAAATTTTCAAAGACTTGGAACTTCCAAGAAGAGTTTTGAAAATATGTTCGGGCGACTTGGGAGACTTGAAAAAAGAACAAGTTGATATAGAAGTTTACTCTCCCCGACAAGATGATTACATTGAACTTGGAAGCTGTTCAAACTTAACGGATGCACAAGCAAGAAAATTAGGAATTTCTACAAGAGTTAAAAACGAACGTCTAACGCCGCATACTTTAAACAATACAGCTGTGGCAACTTCAAGAGCTTTAGTAGCAATTTTGGAAAACCATCAACAAAAAGATGGCTCTGTCAGAATTCCTTCAGTCTTACAGCCTTACATGAAAGGAAAGACTAAGTTGGACGCTGATTAACCCAAACTTTTTAATTCTTTGAAAATATGAACATAGATGATAAAACAGAAATGGATTAAACTTTTTACATTGGTTTTTGTATTAGGTTTAGCTTTAATAGCAACAATGAACTCTTTAGATACTAGTTCAGAAAAAACCAATTCATTCAAAGGAAAAACCACCGATAAAAATATGGAAGAATCAAATTTTCAAAAAACACAAAAAGCAACTTTAGCTGGAGGATGCTTTTGGTGCATAGAAGCCCAATATGAAGGGCTTAGAGGAGTTAAAAGTGCCATAAGCGGATATGCAGGTGGCAAGGAGGAGACCGCTACATACGAGCAAACTTCTACAGGTAAAACAAACCACAGAGAGGCCGTCCAAATAACTTACGACCCATCCTTAATTTCTTACGAAGAAATTTTAGAAATTTTCTGGAAAAGTATAGATCCAACCGACGATGGAGGACAATTTTCTGACAGAGGGCCTCAATATACAACAGCGATTTACTATCACAATGAAGAGCAAAAACAAATAGCCGAAAAAAGCAAGAAAAATCTTGAAGAAAGTGGCAAATTCGAAGAGCCAATAGTAACCGAAATTGAACCCTACACAACTTTCTTCAAAGCAGAAGAAAAACATCAAAATTATTCTCAGAAAAATTCCTTTTCTTACAAGGCTTATGAAAGAGCTAGTGGGAGAAAAGGGTTTGTAGAACAAAAATGGCAAGGAAATGAAAGTATAATAAGTTCGGAAGAAAACGATTCAAATTCTGAAAAAGAAAACTTGAGGGAAGTAGAAGACTTGACGGCAATGCAAAAATACGTAACTCAAAAGAACGGTACAGAACCGCCTTTCGCAAATAAGTATTGGAACAATAATGAAACTGGAATCTATGTTGATGTTTTAACCGGTGAGCCTTTATTTTCAAGCAAACACAAATACAAAAGCGGAACCGGTTGGCCAAGTTTTTACAGACCAATAAGCTACGATAATGTTGAAACACAACCAGACAATTCCTTAGGCCAAACACGAACAGAAGTCCGAAGCCAGGAAGGAAACAATCATTTGGGACATGTTTTCAATGACGGTCCTAAACCAACAGGAAAAAGATGGTGCATGAATAGCGCCGCCATGGAATTCATTCCAAAAGAAGAAATGGAAGAAAGGGGATACAGTATGCGATTGCTTGATGGGGAATGATTTTGTCTTACAATAATTTTTATAAAAGAAATTGGTGATTCCAAAATATGTCAACGATTTTCCAAATAATAGGTAGCTATACTCCCATAAAAGACGAAAATCTAGAGAGATTTTTAGAGGGTGAGATAGAGATAAGCAAAGGTTTTTTCAACAATAAAAATCCCCGAGCAGATTACTTTGAGGGGGAAGTTACAGATAACGACTTAGTTAAATCTAGGAGATATGTTAAAGGCATGATTCAAAAGCCTTATGATACGTTTAAAATAGATTTTATGAAAGCTCCTATAAACTCTGAGTACTCCCGCTTAATTCACTCTTTATCAGAAAATCTTTTCAGTAGAGCCATCAATCCCGACTCATATGTTGGCAGTTACGAAGGCTTGTGGCTACCCGCTGGCGAGAATTTTTCCTTCGATAAAAATTCTGATTTCTTCACAAGGAACCTAGATTACAATGGCAGGAATTCTAGAAAGGTATCACTGGAAATCCTCAATCGGCCTTAACGATATTCCCAAACATCATAATCAGAACCGGAAGGCTTTTCTTGCTCTGAAGCTGCTTTGAAAATAACTTCTGCAACGTTTTTAGGATCTTCTCCACGCCAGTTTGTCATTTCTGTTGAAGTCATGCCTGGATTTACAGCATAAACTGTTTGTTCTAAGCTGTCTGAAATTGCCTGAGTAAAGCCTCTAACTCCGAACTTTGTTGCACAATAAGTAGACAAAATTCCATAACCTGTCTTTCCAGCTCCCGAACCTATATTCACAATACAATCCTTAACTAAATCCAAAAACTTGTTCGTAACTTTAATCAAACCTTCCAAGTTCGTCCTGACTTGCTCCGAAATTTCTTCAAAATCCTGTTCCTGAATCTCTTTCCAAACTGCCACGCCGGCGTTGTTAACCAAAACATCCACCTCGCCAAATTGCTCTTTAACTTTCTCATAAGCTTCATTTATGCTTTCATCGTCAGTAACATCTAACTTGAAACACTCAGAATTTTCAGCTCCTGCCTCATCACACTCTCCACAAACTGCCTTAGCATCTTCTTCAGAATTAGCATAAGTCACAACAACATTATAGCCTTTTTCAGCAAACTTCAAAGCCGCAGCTTTCCCAATACCTCTACTACCGCCCGTTATAAGAA
>JBDGRI010000041.1:0-1739 GCA_042218235.1 Candidatus Pacearchaeota archaeon | reverse complement strand
GAATGAGGCTGAATAATTGCTGCACAACTTGGATTCGGATTGCCCCATTTATCCTTACATCTTATATAGTAAGTATTTGAAGGATTCCAATCTGTAGAGTGTTCTGTTGAAATTCCGTCACTCATAGATTTATCCTTAGGATTTTGCCTTACTGGAATTCCACAACTATTGAAACTATAATAGCATTTAGCTTCTCTATCAGTTTTGACTTTCATTTTCCCCGAATCTTCCCAGATTCTAGTAATGGCCGGACCGTTAATTGTTGCCACGTCGTTTATTTTCGCAGCACATCCAGAATTTACATTTCCTAAATCATCTCGACACTTGATATGGTATGTCTGACTAGGGTTCCATTCAACACTCTGATTAGTTACAAAGTTGTCTACACCACCAAAACTAAACTCCTCTCCTTGCATAATATCGAAGTCACAGGTTCCTCTATCAAAACTACATTGAGCAGGTTCGTCTGTAGTAATCTTTAACCTTCCTCCTTCCTCTGTAGAGTTTGCTATAATTTCTGGCGCAGAAGTGTCTATATCAACGGTAAAGTTGAACCTTCTAGTGGCATTACTTACCCCTTCAATATCCTGACATTGTATATTCAAAGTACGATTACCACTAGTTGCTAGTTGTTCCAAAGGAAGGCTATGTTGTTTAGAGCCTGTATTTATGAAACGATTCATAGAACCATAACCTTGTTTGGAACCAAAATTGTACTTACAAATTGCCTTTCCGCTATTATGTCCTTTAGCCGTCTCAATTTTAACGTTCAAGGTAGCAGGAGGATCGCTAGTTGAAACTGTTTGGTTTTGTTCTAACGAACTTGAAACTATTTCTAAACCATTTTCTTCAATAAACTCAGATTTATTCCTATCATCTAAAACCTCTAAAGAATACTCAGAACTACCAATGTTTCCGGCTGTGTCATTACATTTCATAAAGAAGTCATTAGTTCCCTCTTCAAAGTTCCTCAAATCAGCTACTCCGCATTCAGCGTAATTTGCTGAACATCTGCCCATATCAAAATTATAGGTCATATTCTCGAAAGACTGCGACTTCTGGCTCCATTTACAACCATTAACTTCTTCATCAATTTGAACATTTACGCTATAATTACTTTGAGGCATGTACTTAAGCTTATGTCCCGACTTTGGCTCAAATCCTTTAATGACTGGCGGACTTTCGTCTGGAGCTTTAGCAACAGACATGTTCACAACATAACCATTTCCAGTATTAGTTGCTCCATTGTAATCTTTACACCTTATGTAAATTTGTGAATCTATTGGCAAATCAGGGCTTGTATCATTAGGATATTGAGTATCATTAATTCTGTTAACGCTTGGGATTTCAACACTAAAGTTATGTTTAGTCAAATAGTTATTATTGCCGTTTGGATAATTAGGACTCATTGATTCATAATCATTTCCAGGATTAAAGAAGCTATATTTACATTGGGAAGGTTCTGAAATGTTTAAGCTAAACCATAATTCCGAATTCTCTTCCACTGCAGGACCTGTGTCTGTATAGTCCTCTTTTGAAGTCAAATTCATGAATTTCTCATCTTCGGCTTTATCCTTACCGGGGCCATCAATAAGATGTTTGGCATCTGCTTCATCAGCATATAGTATAGGAGGTGTCTTATCATCTGTTTTATTGGTAACACAAAGGGTATTGTCAGTATTCTTGTTAATTAAATTACAATTCTGCCCTAAAGAATTACACTTATACTCAGTACACTC
>JBDGRI010000040.1:0-33246 GCA_042218235.1 Candidatus Pacearchaeota archaeon | reverse complement strand
CTTTTATAAGAATTACTGCATAAAACTGCTACAGGTTCACTCTGTAGTTTGAGGAGGTTCGAGAATTATTAATTTTCGATTCTCTTGAGGCTCATAGTTTTTTGATCTTACGATGCCGTCAAAAAACTTCTTATTTCCTTGTCTTAATTGTTGGTCATTATACTCAAAAGCCGATTGAGGCATATATCTTTGACCCACCATATTAGCCTCAATCATTGTTGGCCTTTTGCTGTTTGTACCTCTTATTAATGCGTGATTAAGCCTCCAAATTTCGCCATTTTGGGTCACATAATCTACACCTTCTTCCAAGACATTTCCGTCAACAACTACCGTTCCATCCTCTCTTATATCTTCTTCGGAAACTTTTTTCATTTCTAATACCACTGAAAGTGCGTCGGTTTCAGAGATTCTGTCTTTTACTTCATTTATCTCTTCTTCTGAATCTGATTCCGGTGCCTCGATTTCAGTTGCTCTCCAACCGTAATTTTCTAAAACTCCTTTAAGCCTCATATCTGATGGCCAACGCTTTGCATCCTCTTCGGAAACTCCTGGGGTTGCTTTTGCTGCAGTTACCTTACAAAGACTTATGCAATCCCAAGCAGTTTGACTTGCAGGAACTTCCCTCCATTCCCCTGCTTGCTCGTCAAAATACTTGTCTCCTAAAGACCCGTAAGCCCATGGCTTGCCAATCTGACCTTTTAGAAAACTATATGCTTTTTTTGAATTCTCGTTTCTAAACCTATATTGCGGATCAGAATTATAAGACGTGCCTTTCCTGAAATCGGTTTCATTTAATCCTTTTAATTTCTGGTTGGCATCTACTTTGGCAAACCCCTTACTTATGCCCTCATTAAATACAAATTGTTCTTTCCTTTCTCCTCCCGGGTTAGTTGGGCCGGAATTTAAGAGGGAAGATCTAAAGATAAGGCTTGAAGAATCGGATTCTTGGGGATCTAATCCGGCCTGGGAATTAAAAGTGGATTTTATACTCCCGGAATAGGTCCCCCTACTTGTCTCAATTTTTGATGCCCCATTTTCTATAATTACTTTACGATTATCTATTGGTGCATCTTCAGGAATACTGTGTTTTATTAGGGGGTAGTCCGAATCTCCATCTAAATCCTTCAGGATGTCTAAATCCGGTTTATCAACATAGCCTCTGCCTACTCCGGAGAGATATTCTTTTCTCTCCAATTCCTGATTATAATGCCCTGCTTTTAATATTTCCAACCTTTCTCCGAACCTGGTTGTGATAGAGGTAAAAGTTCCTTCGGGAGTTTCAAAGACCTCATTTCCTTCTGTAAACCTCATAGTTAGTTGCCCTCCTTTATGGTGGCTTTCTACAAAATATCCATTTTCTGATCGGTGAACGTAATGACCTTCGTAATCCTGATCGACTCTGCTTCCTTCGTTTATCTTTATTGGGAAGCCATTGGTTTGACCGAACATCCTAATATCCCTATATTCAAAATTTGCCCCTTCTTTGCTATTCTGTGGAGCATTTATAATATAACCGTTTTTTGTAACTTGTACAGAACCTTTTCTAATAGTTAAATGTTCCCCTAAGTCCATGATCACATTTTTTCCTTTCTCGATTCTGGTTCCACTGAAACTTTCTTGGTCGTTTATTGATATTGATGCCTCTTTTTTGCCTTTAATTTTCAGGACATTTTTCTTATAAATTAGGGTTTCCCCCTCAGACACATTGATTTCTGCACCGTTTATGTTAAATTTACTTCCTCCAGATCCAGCTGTAAGATTTGCTTCTCTCACCTCTCCCTCTCTTAGTTTCAAGTAACCTGAGCTTGAGGCCGATAAGTTGGTAAATAGGTTTCCGTTGATTTTAACCTGTTTGTTCTTACAATCTTTCTCGAACTTTAGAAATACGTCCTTTTTCTCACTTGAATCTGAAATTACCTTATTAACGCAGTCTTTGGAGTACGATACGTTTTTCATCCCTTCTATACTCCCATTCATAGATTTCGGAGATTCATCCTTAATTCCTTCCACTTCGCCCTCCAATGTGGGTATGATAAACAGAGAGAATAAAGAGAGCAAAATTCCCAAAATTATAAAGTATTTCTTGTTTTCCATTTTCTAGTATTTGACTCCAAGCATATACCTCAAAGGCTCATCTTCGCTTACAGGAATCTCTCTAGCCCCTATAGCCCTTTCGTCTATAATCACGTAAAGCTCTGAATTGTTCTGAGGTCCTGAGAAGGACTGTATGTCTAATCCCGTACCACTCGTCTCTCTTTCCAGGCAAGTTAGGCAGAGGTTTTGCCGATTATCACCGACATGCTGATTAGCGATAAATTTACTTATTTTATATATTTCTCCCAATTTTATTGGAATTGAGGAAGAAAAATCTTCTAGTATCCTCGCTTGTCCTTTTTCTGTTATATTAATTGGATAGGTTACATCGAAGTCCACTCTATCATCAAAAATTTTGGTTTTGGCTTTCACATCTTTTTTATCGGGAATTTCTCCAGAAAAATTAGATTCCGACATGCAATTCATAAACGCTCCCTCAAAGTAATCTCCTAAGTCAGATTCTATTGTACTTATTTCCGGAAGTGTTAGCCTATTTTCGTATGAGTAGTAAGGAATGCCTCTGAATTGAGGTTCTTTTGGCGGGAATGTACCCCCATATTGACTAATAAAATAAATTGATGAGGCACCAGCATCATTAATACAAAAACTCACTTGTGACTTAATCGAGCTCTTTTTAGTCTCTGTTTCCCATGGCTCGGTAGTGGACTGAGATTCTTTGTTATCTTCCCTAAAAGCAAAAAACAATAAAATTGAAGCCACTACTAGTATTGATATTATGATAAAAATTGTTACTTGTCCTCTTTTACTCATAATTTTGAGTATGGGTACGAATTAAAAAATCTTCTCTTCACGGAATCCTGAAATTATTTGTTACCCTTTGATTACAAAAAACCAAAAGATTTATATATTTGTTTAAATGCCTAGAAACAGATGAAAAGCTTAAAACTCTTATTAGGTGCAGGTTTCGTAGCAGGAGTTTTCGGATGCTCTGCTCCAGAGAATCAAATCTCTGGTGAAGAAACTATGCCATATGATAGAATTCCCAAAAAAGAAGTTATGAATAGGGCAGGGGTTAATAGTGAGCAAGAAATGACCGAGATTAACAATAAGTATATGGCTTCTTACGAAACTGTAAAGAATGTAAATTGGATGGCTGATATAATGAATAATGGAGCAATAACAAAGGATGGTCAAGAGCACACTATTTGGTACCCTCAAAACGAAAAAAAATTTAAGGAGAACAAAAAGAAAATATATGAGGCAATGGATACTTCTATAAATGAAGGTTATGGAGACCACATAATCTCACCGGAAGAGAAGCGAAATTACTATAATGAACAATTTTTGCCCGAACAAGGAGTTAGTTATCAAAAGTATGATAGTCTCACATCCGAATAAATAACCGACATTTTTTTAAAGAGTGTTTTCTCAAAATTTCGGTATGGGACAAGACATTGCAGCAATAACAATGAAAGTAATGCCTACTTCTCCTGACGTTGACTTGGAGAGTTTGAAAGACGAAGTCAAGAAAACTGTAGAGCAGAAAGGCGGGGCTAATAAAGAATATTCTGAACAACCAATTGCTTTTGGCTTGAAAGCGATTTTTGCTTCATTCAGGTGGCCAGAAGAGCAAGATGTTGATCCGGTTGAGGAAGCGATCGGAAACATAGAAAATGTTCAGTCTGTGACAGTTACAGAGATGAGAAAAATCGAATAATTTATTAATTCCTTTTTCTGGGTTTTCTTATGGCTAATGAAGAAATTCCAGATGAACAAATACAAAGTCTGAAAGAAAGTCTTATAGAACAGGTCAATAGTAACTCCGAGGCCACTCAAGAGCAAAAAGAGAACTTCAAACAAAAGATTGAATCAATGAACAAAGAAGAATTTGTCGAATTTCTTAAGTCACAAGGAATAATTAATGAATCGGGAGAGGTCCAACAAGGAGGCGGTCAAGGCGGAAGTCAACAACAATGCATTTTTTGTTCTATTGTCGACGGCAAAGTTGATTCTTATGTTCTTTCGGACGAGGAAAAAGCGAAAGCAGTTTTGGACATAAATCCGATTTCAGAAGGCCATAGCCTCGTAATTCCAAAGACTCATTCTAAAGAAGCTCCTCAGGAAGCCCAAGAACTAGCGAAAAAAGTTTCAGAACAAATAAAGAAAAAACTACAACCTAAAGAAGTTAAGCAAGAAGAACAAGTCGTTTTTGGACACAAGGTAGTTAACCTTATTCCTGTTTATGATGAAAACACCCTTAAAAATGAAAGAAAACAAGCCAGCAAGGAAGAGCTTGAAAAAATGCTTGAAACGCTTTATTTAGGAAATTCCAGAGAGGAAGAGAAAGTTCAAGAAGAAACCGAGAGCGAGCACGAAGAAGAGCCAATTACCGACCAAAACACAATTTTACCTAAGCGTAAGCCATAGTTAAAGGAGAGAAAAAATTTCTATCCCTAGCCCTTCGAAATGCATGTAAACTAATACTAAGTAGGAAAGCAAGAAAGCCGGGCTGTAAGGAATTCCTTGTCTCACCCAAATCTTATCTTTATGTTTTTTCAACAAATCAATTTCTTTTTTGGAAAGTCCTTCCCATTTTGGCTTTATGCTTTTACCGCCTGCTTTAACTTCTTTGAAAATCCAGTCTCCCTCCACTAGTTTAGAAGTTGAAATTTGTTTTATCATGCAGGCCCTGTCGACAGAGTTTGCCAACAAGTAAAGGTAAGGAAGAATAAATACGAAAACTCCTAACCAGATAAGTTGGGAATAGGTAAACCCTAAAATTACAAATAGCAAGCCCAAAAAGATTGAACCTAGAACGATATTTTGATTTTTCTTGAATTGTTTTTTGAATTCTTTAACAAAGTTTTTCCGATGTTTTAAAGCAAAATAGAATGTCGAGAATAGACCATAAATTGCACCTCCGAAAAGAAACAATACAAAAAACAAACCTGAAAGCTCAAGATTTTTGTTGAAATTGGCTGAAAAAGGAATTATGGTCCCGAGTGCCATCATTAAAGTAGCATCTCCTCCTGCAAACATTCTTCCGTAATAAAGGAGGTTTCCTAAAACGAAGAAAGCCACTAGACCGATTAAGCCCTGATAAAAGAAATTAAAACCAATTTCGGAAGAAAGCAAAGAGTAAAAGAACCTGAACCCAAGAGCAAAAATAACTAAAGAGAAACTAACCCAATTATAAATCTCGTTTCTTTTTATGTCCTGAACATTAGCAAAAATTACCCAAATTAAACCAAGGAGGAGCAAAAATATTGTGTGGAACATAATTTAAGAAAAAAATTACAGTTTATAAATCATTTTGAAGAACTTGATTTCTTATCTTTTGAGGTATTGGCGGTCCTTTTACCTCCTCCTGTACGATAAGGGTGTTTCTTTTTTTCTTTTTTCTTATCCTTGCTCTTCTTTCGTTTTTCAGAACCAGAACTGTAATCCATTTTCAACTATTGGGATTGGCAGTTGTAGGACTTTAGCTTTCCGTCGACAATTGCTTGTAGGACCACTCCACTGTTTTGTTGATTACAATAGTCTTTTAGGGATTCTCCCTGAGAAAGCTCAACAATTTTAACGTTGTCGCAAGAAATTTGGGTACATGTTTTTATTGGATATTGAGGTTTCTTCTTGGCGAGATAATTGCATGTAACTCCCTTTAGGCTTTCATCTTCAGAATTAAGATCTCTTCCTTCCGAACAATATGAATATGTGTTTTGTTGGCTACAAGCAAAACTACATCCTTGAGAAACAGAATCTACGTTGTTGCTAGACAGAAAGGGGGCTAATTTTCCGAACCCTTGATTAAAACCAATTATTAGTATTACTAAAACGATTACTCCAATTACCAAGAGAATTATTGCGTTCCTACTCAGACCTTGTGCCTTTTTGTTTTCCAAATTATTTTTTAGTTTGTCTAACATTTTCCTCTTTTAACTTAGTAAACTCAAGAAGATTTTATTTATAAAGATTGCGACAGGTTTTTGAGTTTCATTTTGGACAAGAATTGACAAAAATTTAAAAACTATCGTTGACAAAAACTGCTTATGAATTTCATAAAAGAAGTGTTTGACGAGAAATCGACTGATTCTATGCATTTGCAATTTCAAAAGTTCAGTAAAGGGAAATTCGCTAATAAGGCAATGATTGAAGCAAAAAAGAGAGGAAACAAATACGCAATAAACACTACTCCAGAATTTGCTAATGAAATGGTTAGGACTGTTGCTAAAAAGCTTGGCGATGAAAAGGCAAGAGTTACAGGATGTATTGTTTCTACTTTAGACATTTCGGACCAAATTCCTCATAAGGACATAAAGCAGTTTCAAGGGGTTAAGAGATATCTTCTAGATGAGGAAATGAGCGGAAATGATGTTTTGAGCATTATGGAAAAATTGCCAAAAAACTTCTTTGGATTGAGTTTTTCGACTCCTGACAAAAATTACGAGTTAAAAGTTAAACCAAAAGCTCCAAAATCAGCTAAGCCATCTACAAAAACAGATGAAAAGCCGAAAGTTGATTTTTGTAAGTTAAAAACAACTGACCCGGAATTTGCGGGAGAATTTATTTTTGAAAAGCCTGATTTTAAGGAAGCTTCTTTAAGCCACACTTTTGTGATAGAGGATTTGGAAATTCCTAAGGAAGCTAAAGAGTCAGGAGATTATAAGCGAATGAGAGAAGAGGCCATAAGGAAAGGAAAAGTAATTAGAGAAGGAACTATAGACGGCGAAGAAATCAAGCAAGAAAAAGAATTCGCTGCTTAGGTTTTTTCGAGGAGTTTAAACCCGTCACACCAGGGTGGCGTGTTTGGGTTGGTTTTACTCGTTTAATTTTTGTTTCTTGTTCGATTTTGTGTTGTGGAAAAAATCGTAGTAAATATTGAGCCTTTCTTGGCCTTCATTCAAAATAACCCAGCTAACTTGATTATCTGAAAGCCTTTTCTTCAATTTAGGGAATATTTCTCCATTCTGAATTCTTTCTAAAAAATAGGCTACAGAATCGGGCTGAGGATAAAAAGACAACCTATACTCCTCCCCTCTATATTGGAGCCCATGATAGCACAACGGAAATTCATCTAAAACGTAATCACATAGCTTCAAATAATCTTCTTCTTTAAATTTTCTATCTTTTACTTCGGACTTTACCATGTCTAAAATTTTTGAGCGGAATTCCGGATTGTTCTTGAATTCTTGGTAAACCAGCCTTGTAGTCTCGCAAACGTCCGGATCGTTTCTTTCGTATTCGTCCCATCTAATCACCCTGATTTTGTTTTGTTTTTCTTTCGGGAGTTTCTCCACATATTTCCTTAAAGAGGCTTCTATCCTATCTCCCTCGTAATAAACCTTTCTTCGATTGACCCACTCAGTTGTGTTCTTATTTCTTACGATATAATTGGTGTTCTGTATTTTGTCGGCTATAAGAAATAAAACCTTGTCCTTTGTATATTTAAATGCCCATTCTAGATATTCGTCTATTATTTCTTCGTGGATGGATGTCTTGTCTGAGAAGAATTTGTTTCCTAAGCATATCGTGATAAATGTGTTAGTTTTTCCAGGAACTATTCCTTCTTCTCCTAAATTCAGTGTCTCTTCTATCTTCATTGCCATTCTCAAAGCACTGGTTCAACAACGGAAGAAAAGTATAAAAGATTTTCTGGCTCCATAGCTAATTTTTTAAATTTATTTTACCTCCTCCCGCATATGAACGACTATTCATATTTTGCTAAATACTATGACTTATTGTACAGCAATAAAAACTATAAACAAGAATCTCAAAAATTAGCAAAAATCCTTGAAAAAACATTAAAAACCGCCGGAAAAGAAATTCTAGAGGTTGCTTGTGGGACAGGAGAGCATATAAAGTACCTAAAAAACAGGTTTAAATTTACAGGTATTGATTTAGACAAAAATATGCTCAAAATAGCAAGAAATAAGAATCCGCAGGTGCATTTTAAGGTCGCGGATATGAAAAGTTTCTCGATGAACAAAAAATTTGATGCTATCACTTGTTTATTCAGTTCTATCGGATATGTTGAAAACAGACAAGAACTTAGAAAGACCATAGAAAATTTCTCCAACCATCTAAAAGAAGGCGGAGCCTTAGTTATTGAGCCTCTTTTTACTAAAGATACTTTTCCAAAGAACTTTAGACATTTAAGGTGCTACGATGGAGACAGTGTGAAGCTTTCAAGGCTTCTTAAAGCAAATTTCAAAGGAAATTATGTTTTCCTGGATTCATACTACACTCTGTCTGAAGGAAAAAGCAAACAAGTTAAGCAATGGCACGACAGACACCGATTATTTCTTTTTACTCAGAAAGAGCTCTTAAAAATTCTTGAAGAAGCAGGATTCAAGGCCAAGTACCGAAAAAAAGGTCTTAGTGGAAGAGGGTTATTCGTAGCAATAAACATCCAAAACCTTTAAAAATAAACTATTTTTGAACTGACTATTCCAGGGCATAATTAAAATGGACTCCGCTGCAAATATGACAAATGCCAGAAAAGAACGCACCAAGGAAAGGAAGTTTGCAATACGTACCGAGAAAGAGAGCAGGTAAGTTTCTACCTAAGACTAACTGGAAGTCCATAAACTCTGGAAAGAGCCTTAAAGGATTTATAGCTTACAAGGCAGGGATGACTTCTGTGAAAGTTAAAGATTCTACTCCTAATTCAATGACTAAAGACCAAGACATTATTCTTCCGGCAACAATTCTCGAATGCCCTCAAATGAAAATTTACTCTGTAAGATTCTACAAAAACGGAGAAGTAAAGAAAGATGTTTTAACAGGAAACTTCGATAAAGAATTAAAGAAAAAACTAAAGCCGACTAAAAAACAGCTAGAAAATCTAGATAATGTTGAAGACTATGACGATGTTTCTGTGATTGTTTATTCTATTCCAAAGAAAACAAACATAAAGAAATCTCCAGATGTTACTGAAATCGGACTTAATGGAAGTGTTGAAGAAAAGCTGTCTTTCATTAAAGAAAATTTGAACAAGGAAATTTCCATTTCCGATTTGTTCGAAGAAGGTCAACTAGTAGATTTCAGAGGAACTACAAAAGGAAAAGGTTTTGAGGGCCCGGTTTCAAGATTCGGTCTAAAGCTTAAATCAATAAAATCTGAAAAAGGACAAAGAAGGCCAGGTAGTCTTGGTCCATGGCATCCTGCTAGAACAACTTTCCGTGCAGCCCAAGCTGGTCAAGGAGGCATGCATACAAGAATGGAAGTCAACAAGAAAATCATTTCAATAAGCAGAGGGTCTAAACGAGAAGTAAAAAACATAAAAAACTATGGAGATATAAAATCTGACTACATAATCATTTACGGTTCTGTTTTAGGGCCTGCAAAGAGGCAGTTGCTTCTAACTGCTCCTCAAAGAGAAAGTAAAGAACAATCAAAGAAAAGCTACGAGCTTCAAGAATTGAAGAGGTAAAATGAAAGCAAAAGTTTTGGACAAACAAGGAAACGAAAAACAGAAAGTAGATTTGCCAGAAGCATTTTCGAAAAGAATTAGAGAAGACATTGTCGCTAAAGTAATTGAGGCCAAAAGGCAAGAACAACCTTATGCTCCTTCACCTGTTGCCGGAAGACAGCATGTAGCTAAAGGCAAATTAAGACACAGGAAAGACGTTTGGAGGGCTCAGCCAGGAAGAGGAATTTCAAGAGTCCCAAGAAAAATCCTCTCTCAAAGAGGATCTCAATTTAACTGGGAAGCAGCCGAGATCCCTCACGCAAGAGGCGGTATTAGGGCACACCCTCCAAAAGTAGCTTCGATGCTTAAGAAAAAGAAAGTTAACAAAAAAGAAGTTAAAACTGCTTTGGAGTCAGCTATAAGTGCGACTGCAGATAAAAAAACAATTTCAAAGAAATACGCTAGACTAGAAGAAGGCCAAATAAAAGAGGTCCCATTTGTTGTAGATTCAGAAATACAAAATCTCAAAGCGAAAGACATGTTGGAAAGCTTAAAGAAAGTTCTTGGCGAAGGGATTTTCGAAGTAGCAATACAGAAAAAATCCGTTAGAAGCGGTAAAGGCAAGAGAAGGGGTAGAAAATATAAGAGTAATGCAGGATTGCTAATGGTTACAGGAAAAGATGAAAAACTTAAAACGACCGCATTTGATGTTGTTCCAGTTAATGAATTAAAAATTAATGATTTGGCTAAAGAGGGCCCTGGTAGATTAACAGTTTATACTGAACAAGCAATTAAAGAACTAAACGAATCTAAAGGAGAAAGTAGCAAATGAGCCACCAAAATAAATTTGAGCCATGCATTTCCCCTTTTTCAAGAGAGAATTAAAAAATAGAAAATGAGACTATTAGCAACAGAAAAAGCAGTTATGAAGATTGAATCGGAAAATGTAATTACTGTTGAAGCTGATCCTAGAAAAGGAAAAGAAGAAATTAAAAAAGAAGCGGAAGAATTGTTCGAAGTAAACGTGGAAAAAATAAGAACACACCTAAGAGGGAATAAAAAATTTGCATACTTAAAACTAAATAAAGACTCTCAAGCCATCGATGTTGCAACAAAGATGGGAATAATGTAAACACAATATGGGAAAAAGAATAATACAACAAAGGCGAGGGCACGGAAGTTCAACTTATCAAGTTAAAGGTAAGGCTTACAGGCACCAGTTGAAAATGCCTTCAAACGTGCAAGGAGAAGCAACAATTACAAAAATATTCAACTCGCCAGCCCATACTTCACCGGTTGCAAAAGTGGTTTCGGGACAAGGAAGTTTCTACATGCCGGCTTTTGACCTAATGTATGAAGGACAAAAAATAAACGCCGAAACAAAAGAAGCTAAAAAAGGAAATATCATGAGACTTAAGGATATCCCAGTAAAAACGCCAATTTACTTATTAGAATCTCGTCCTGGGGATGGAGGAAGATTTGTAAAAGGTGCAGGAACAACTGCTTCGATAAACAAAGTTGTGGGAGAAGACATTTTCGTTACAATGCCTTCTAAAAAACAAAAGAAGTTCCATAAAAACTGTAGAGCGGTAATCGGAACAATTGCTGGACACGGAAGACTAGAAAAACCAGTAGTCAAAGCAGGTAAAAAACATCACATTAAAAAAGCTAAAGGTAAATTGTGGCCAAGAACAGGAGCATTAAAGATGAACGCTCTAGACCATCCATTCGGTTCAGGTCGAGGAAAGAATCCGAAGAGCAAGATTGCCAAGAAGAACGCTCCTGCAGGTGCAAGGGTTGGACTTGTAAGGCCAAGCAGAACAGGAAAGAAGAAGTAAAATGAGCCACCAAAATAAATTTGAGCCATGCATTTCCCCTTTTTCAAGAGAGAATTAAAAAATAGAAAATGGCAGACGAACAAAAGAAAAAAGAATTCATGTATAGAGGAAGGACAATACAAGAGCTTAAACAGCTTGGGACTAGAGAGTTTGCTAAGCTTCTGAAGGCTCGTGAGAGAAGAAATGTATTTAGAAACTTCCAGAGAATTGAGAACTTTTTACAAAGAGCTAAAGAAAAAGAAAAGAACGGAAAGAAAATCAGGACACACTTAAGGGACATAGTAATAGTTCCGGAAATGGTCGGAAAAACAATCCACATCTACAACGGAAAAGACTTTGCACCCGTAGAAATAATGAACGAAATGATAGGACACAAATTAGGAGAATTCGCACTTACAAGAAAGAAAGCTACACACACTAAAGCTGGTGTAGGAGCTACAAAGGGAACTAAACACAAAGCTAAACAATAGATAATGGCAGAAGAGCAAAAACAAAACAAACAAGCAGAAAGCCAGGAAAGTTCGCAAGAAGCAACTACAAAGAAAGCTGTTAAAAAGACTGCTTCTTCGGAAGAGAAGACTCAAACTCAAAAAACAGAAAGCAGTTCAGAAGGGCAAGAAAAATCGGGAGAAAGCCAAGATCAAAGTTCTGGCGAGGACAAAAGCACCACTAAAAAGGCTGCCAAAAAAAAGGCGGAAAAGAAAGAAGAAAAACCAAAGAAAGATTATGCAATAGCTAACGGCTGGGACTTGCCAATCTCACCAAAATACGCAAGAGACATTTGCAAATTCATTAGAGGACTTCCAATCGAAAAAGCAATAAACAAATTGGAAGAAGTTGAAAAGAAAGTGCTGGCCGTACCTATGAAAGGCGAATACGGTCATAAAAAACACGCTAAGAAGTTTGCTTCAGGTTCAGGAAAATACCCGCAAAAAGCTACAAGAGAATTAATAAAATTGTTGAAGAACCTTTCAGCAAATTCAATATCAAACGGCTTAGAAAAGCCAATAATCTCAGAAGCCAGATCAAATGTAGGATCTAGGCCAATGGCAAGATTTGGAATGTGGAAGAGAAAGAGGGCACATGTAAAGCTCATTGCCAAGGAAAAATCTCAAAAAGGCAAAAAGAAAACTAAATCATATGGAGGAAACAGTATTTCCAAGTAAATAAAGTCCGACAGGCTCAATAAAACTGCTCCGCTCTTTTCCAAAAAAGAAAATAGCAATGGAGCCAGAAATCGAAGATTTCAGCCTGCCAATGCGCTTTTTCAAACAAATGGAAGCAAAAAATCACAATGGAAGAAAAGAAAACTATACAATTCAAGAAAGAAGAATTTTCGGCTAGGGAATATCTGAAAAAGACTATAGGAAAAGGGAAGGTTAGTAGAGTTAGGATTGAATATACTCCGGTGGGAGAGAAAGTTATAATCTCTACACACAAACCAGGACTAATTATCGGTCGGGGAGGAGAAAAAATTAACGAATTGACAAAAACATTGAAAGACAATTTCGATTTACAAAACCCTCATGTTGAAATAGATGAAATCAAACAACCAGAGTTTGATGCCCAGCTAATTGCCGACGAGATTGCCATGGGAATGGAAAAATTCGGGCCAATGAAATTTAAGGTTCTGGCCTATAAATCGTTGGAAAAAATCATGAAGGCAGGAGCTTTGGGAGCAGAAATTAGGCTTAGTGGGAAGCTTCCGAGTGCAAGAGCAAGGTCTTGGAGATTCTCCCAAGGATACCTCAAGAAGACAGGAGAAAGTGCAGATGTTGTAGACCGGGCTCAAGCAAGAGCAGAAACCCGTCCAGGAACAGTAGGAATAAAAGTATCAATACTTCCGCCAAACGTAAGACTAAAGGACAAAATTTCATTGAATGAAGAGGTTATCAACAAGCTTAAAGAAAGAGCCTCTTCCGACCTGGATGCTTTAGAGGACAATAAAAAATCAAAGAAGAAAAAAACCAAGAAAAAGTCTAAGAAATAGTCAAAATGGTTAAAGCAAACGAATTAAGAAACATGTCGCCGAAGGAAAGAGAAAAGAAGCTAAACGAGTTGCGAGTAGAACTAGCTAAAGCAAAATCATCACAATCGGGAGGAAAGACTAAAGAAATCAAAAAGATGATCGCAAGAATCAAAACAATCAACTCTTCTAAATCCGGCGGAGTTGAACAGAAGTAGTATGGAGATTTGTCCGAAGTGCGGTTTACCAAAACAGGCATGTGTTTGCGAACAAATTGTAAAAGGTTCGCAGAAAATCAAAATAACTACAGACAAAAAACGATATGGTAAAATCGTTACCGTCATAAGCGGCTTTGATACAGGAGTCGATATCAAGAGGATAGCAAAGACTCTTAAAAGCAAACTTGCTTGTGGTGGAACGCATAAAGACGGAGTAATAGAGCTCCAAGGAGACCATAGACAGGAAGCTAAAAAGCTTCTAATAAAAGAAGGATTCGATGAAGAATCCATACAAAACTAAAATGGCTCCTCGGCTAAAGAGAAAGTCGGCAGCATTTTCTCTTTTCCAAGAGGAACAGCAGAAAATAAAAAATGGCAGAAGAACAAAGGAAAACAACGAAGAAGGAAAGTAACGACAATATGAAAACTCTGCAAAACCCGCTAAAGGAAGAAGGAGTAACGACCAGAGGAAGGATTTTCGAAGGTACAGTTACGAGAAAATTCTCTAGAAGAATCGCCATTGAATTCGAAAGAATGGTTTATGTAAAGAAATATGAAAGATTCACAAAAGTTAGGACCAGAATCCATGCAAGATTACCAGGCTCCATGGAAAAAGAAATCAATGAAGGAGATTACGTAAGGGTTAAAGAGTGTAGACCTTTAAGCAAAATGATCAAATTCATACTCACAAAGAAATTGAAAGATAAAGAACAAATGAAAGCTGAAGGAGGAGGACAATGAGCCAGAAATTGAAGATTCCAGCCACATTTAATCTTTTCCAAATAAATGAGAAGGAAATAAGAAATGAGCCACCAAAATAAATTTTGTGCCTTGCATTTCCTCTTTTCCACAAAGAGGGAAGGGAGAAAATAAGAAATGAAAGCCGTAGCAGCAAGAACAACAGAGGCATTAAACCTTGGAGCAAAGGTAGTAGTAGCAGACAATAGTGGAGCC
Organism: Candidatus Pacearchaeota archaeon; assembly: GCA_042218235.1. GTDB lineage: Archaea > Nanobdellota > Nanobdellia > Pacearchaeales > GW2011-AR1 > JBDGRI01. The sequence continues at coordinate 18,804 of JBDGRI010000040.1, read as the reverse complement.
AAACTTGCTAAAGTAGTGGCCGTTAAAGGTGCTAAAGCAAAGAAAGGAAAGCAAGTAGCTGCAAAAATCGCAGACAAAGTCAAGGTAAGCGTTAAAAAAGGAGTGCCCGACATGAAAGGAAAAGTTTTCGATGCCATTGTTGTAAGACAGAAGAAACCCTTCAGAAGGCTTAACGGCGAGAGAGTTGCCTTTGAGGATAATGCATTATCAATTGTAAAGGATGACAAGGGAAATCCCAAGGGAACACAAATTAAAGGACCTATTGCAAGAGAAGTCCAACAAAGATGGCCTCAAGTTGCAAAAATAGCGAGGACAGTATATTAAAATGAACCAACAAATAAATTTGAGCCTTGCATTTCCTCTTTCGAGAGGGAGAAGTGAAAAATAGAAAATGAATAGCCAATTTAGCAGAACATGGAATTCGAGCAAACAACCGAGAAAGCAAAGAAAGTACTTAGCTAAAGCTCCGCTTCACATTAGAAAAAATTTCCTAAAAGTAAACCTTTCTAAAGAATTGAGAGAAAAACAGGGAAAAAGAAATATGCAAGTAAAGCAAGGCGACACTGTAAGGGTGATGAGAGGAAAATTCAAAGGCAAGAAAGGCAAGGTTCAAAATGTTAACTTAAAAGACTCAAGAATGACAGTAGAGGGCATACAAGTAAAGAAGCAAGATGGGTCGAATGCAAATGTTAAAATGAGGCCTTCAAACTTACAGATTACAGAACTTGGCGAAAGAGTCAATAAGGATAAAGAGGAAAACACAAAGAAATCGACATCCAAAACAACAAAAAAAGCAGAAAGCAAAAGCACTAAAAAGGCATCTTCAAATGAAGAAGCACAAAATAAACAAGGAGAGAGTAAATAATGGTACATCTAAAGAGAGAACAAGCACCAAAGTCATGGAGAACCAGTAGGAAAGGCACAGCATTTGTAGCCATGCCTAGGTCTACTCAGGGAGCACCTTTACTAGTAATTTTGAGAGACATTTTGGGAGTTGTTCAAAACAAAAGAGAAGTCAAAAATGCAATTCACAACGGGAAAGTAATAGTTAACAGTAAACCGGTTAAGGATGAAAAAAGAGGCGTAAGCCTATTTGACACAATCTCTTTCATTCCTTCAGACCAACACTACAGGATCAACCTTTCAGAAAAAGGAAAATACAAAGTAGAAGAAATAAGTAAGGAAGAAGCAAATAACAAAATTTCAAAAGTCATTGGAAAAAAGAAACTTAAGAAAGGTCAAATTCAAGTTAACTTAAACGATGGAAGAAACTTCTTCTTCGATAAAGAAGTAAAAACAAATGATTCGGTTTTGATTGATTTGGGAAGTAAGAAAATACAAAAACACATTCCATTGAAAGAAAAATCAAGGGTTGTTGCATTTGCCGGACGACATATTGGTAAGGAAGGGAAAGTAGAACAAATAAACCAAGAAACTAAGAAAGCAATAGTCAACAGCAATCAGGAAAAAATAAATGTCCAACTAAATAAAATAATAGCGGTAGAATGAGTGAACAAAAAGCAAAAAACGTAATGGAACAGCCACACATTGACAAAGTAGTACTTACAGTTGGCGGTACAGGAGAAGATCTCGAAAAAGGGATCAAGCTTCTAAAGGTAATCGCAAACAGAACCCCTGCCGAACAAATTACTCAGAAAAGAATCTCTGCTCTTGGTGTAAGGCCAGGCTTAAAAGTTGGAGGAGTTGTTACAGTAAGACAAGGCAAACACGAGCTATTGCAAAGACTTTTAGAAGCTGTAGATAAAACCCTGAAAGCAAAACAAGTAAGCGAAAACAGTTTCAGTTTTGGAATAAGCGAATATATTGAAATTCCGGGAGTGGAATACCAAAGAGACATCGGAATTAGGGGCCTTGAAGTCACAGTAACTTTCAAAAAACCAGGAAGGAGAGTTAAATTGAAAAAGCCTAAGAAAGGCAAACTCCCTAGGAAACAAAGAGTATCCAAGGAAGAAATAATTAAATTCATGGAATACAACTTCGACGTAAATTTCAAATAAATAGAAAATGACCGCAAGCAATTACAAAAAAGTATTCAAACAGTTGGATAATAAACCAGCTAAGAAGAAGAAATATGTGAAGCACAATAAGCCCAAAGACAGGAAATTTGGGATTTCAGCTTTTAGGTGTGAAAGATGTGGTAGGTTTGGAGCGCATATAAAATCATACGGGCTAAACATGTGCAGGCATTGCTTCAGAGAAGTTGCCGAAGAACTAGGATTCAAAAAATACTCATAGGAAAAAAATGGAAAACAGATACAAACCAGGAGAAAATAAGAAATGGCACACGATATAGTTGCAGACGGATTGAACATGATAAAAAACGCGAACAAAGCGGGCAAAGAGTTTGTTAAGGTTACTTACATCTCTAACCTTCTTATAGAAGTTTTGAAAATCATGAAACAATCTGGAGCAATTAAGAGATACAAGATAAATCCTAAAGAAAAAAGTGTAGAAGTTACCATTGGCGAAATGTTTGACTGTAAATCGATAAAACCAAGATTTACTGCCAAAAAAGGAGACTTGGAAGAATATAGAAGAAGATATTTGCCTTCAAGAAAGCTAGGAACTTTAATAATCTCTACAAATAAAGGACTAATGACTTATGAGGAAGCTGAAAAGGAAAACATAGGAGGTTGCTTAATAGCATACTTTTACTAAATAAAAACGAAACGAAAAAACACAATGAAACAAAAAATTCACGAAGAAATTGAAATCCCCGAAGGCGTTGAATTGGAAGTAGAAGAGAACTTTGTAAAGGTCAAAGGACCAGAAGGAGTAAACTCAAAGGAAATTAATTTCTGGAGAGTTAATGTGGAAAAGAAAGACGGCAAGGTTGTTTTAGGAAACCCCAAGGCCACAAAAAAAGAAAAAAAAGTAATGAAAACAATTGCGGGACATATTAGAAACCTGATTAAAGGCGTACAAGAAAAATTCAAATACCAATTAAAGGTTTGCTCGACGCACTTCCCGATGTCAGTTAGTGTAGACAATGGAAAAGTTACAATCAAAAACTTCTGGGGCGAAAAAATTCCTCGAGAGACAACTGTTCCAGAAGGAGCAGAAGTAAGCGTTGACGGGGAATACATAACAGTAAAATCAATAGATAAAGAAACTGCGGGAAAGACTGCTGCAAGCCTTGAAGCAGCTACAAAAATAAGAAATAGGGATACAAGGGTTTTCCAGGACGGAATCTACATAATAAATAAAGCAGGAAAGGAAATATAGAAAATGGACTTCAAAAGAAGAGACTCGGACAAGTTATCTAAGCTAGGAAAAGGCAGAAAGAAAAAGCAAAAATGGAAAAGGCCTACTGGTAGAGATAACAAGATGAGAGAGAAAAAGAAAGGTAAACCTCAAGTAGTAAGTATTGGTTTCAGAAGATCTGATGAATCAAGAAGTCTAATTAAGGAAAAGAACCCTGTTTTGGTGAACAATGTTAGCGATTTGCTAAAAATAAAAGAGGAGGACATCGGAGTAGTAGCAGGAGTAGGCAAAAAGAAAAAATTGGAAATTGCAAGAAAAGCTAATGAGAAGGAGATAGAGCTCTACAACATGAATCCTCAAAAATATTTAAAACTAAATGAAAAGCCTCAAAAGAAGGCTAACCAATCGAATAAATAAAATGAAATTAGGAAGAAAAAAATCTCTGGCAGCACGGGCATTGGATGTAGGTCACCAGAGAATAAAATTTGTCGGACCTAGAAAGGACGAAATAAAAGAAGCAATCACTAAACAAGATATCAAAGATTTAGTTTCAAGTGGTGCGATCGTTGTAAAAGAAAGATCGGGAAGAAAGAAGATCGAAAAGAGAAAAAATCCTAGAGGTCCCGGAAAAATAAAGAAAAAGATCAATACAAGAAAACAAGATTACGTTAAAAAGACAAGAAAATTCAGAAATTACATTAAAAAATTGAAGGATGCTGAAAAGATAACTAGTGGCGAGTATAAAGAAATAAGAAAGAAGATAAGGAACAAAGAGTTTAGAGATAAATCGCAACTAAAGAGATACATAGAAAACTTGAATAGATAAAATGGCACAAAAAGCAAAATTACACAGAGTAAGTAAGAGAAGAAGGAAAGAAAATAAAACCGACTATAAAAAGAGATTCAATCTTTTGAAAAGCGGCAAGCCTAGAATGGTTTTTAGAAAAACGAATTCCCAAGTTATTGCACAATATGTAACAAGCAATGAGGCTCAAGACAAAGTTGAATTTGGGATAGATTCAAAAGACCTAATTTCTTATGGTTGGCCAGAGAATGCAAGAGGGAGCTTGAAATCAATGCCTGCTTCTTACTTGGTAGGATATTTTGCAGGGAAAAAGATTTTGAACAAAGACTTGGAAAAACCAATTGTAGATTTTGGAATGAGCCACATGATTTACAAGTCAAGAAATTTCGGTTTCCTAAAAGGACTTGTTGATGCGGGAATAGAAATAGGATGCAGAGAAGACCCTTTCCCAGAAGATTCAAGGATTAAAGGAGAACATTTGAAAAATGACATTCCTTTAGAAGAAATTAAATCAAAACTAGAAAACGCTAAGTAAAATGAGCCACCAAAATAAATTTGAGCCTTGCATTTCCTCTTTCGAGAGGGAGAAGTGAAAAATAGAAAATGACTGAAGAAGAACAGAAAAAACAAGCAGAAGAGCAAGAGGCGGCTCAAGCTCAAGAGAATTCTCAGCAGCAAGAATCTTCTGAAGAAGACGAGTTTGCGGAAAATCCGGAAGAGGTTTTGAGCGAAGAAGAACTCCAAGAAATCAAAAAGATGGAAGAAGAAAACCGTCTGGCTCAAGAAAGTTCGAAGGAAGAAAATAAAGAAGAAAAAGGCCCTATAGAGTCCTGGGAGCCGAAAACAGAACTAGGAAAAGAAGTTAAAGACGGTAAGATTAAGAATATCGACCAAATTCTAGACGCCGACAGAAAAATTATGGAGCCCGAGATAGTCGATTCTCTAGTTAGCTTAAAGACCGAATTAATTGCTATTGGACAATCCAAAGGAAAGTTCGGAGGCGGTAAAAGAAGAGCATGGAAACAAACTCAAAAGAAAGTTGAAGAAGGAAGCATTTTGAAATTCTCGGCAATGGCGGTTGTGGGAGACGAGCAAGGCCATATCGGTCTCGGAGAAGGAAGTGCTACTGAAACTTTGCCAGCAAGAGACAAGGCAATAAGAAAAGCCAAATTAAATCTTTTCAAAGTTAAAAGGGGTTGTGCTGCTTTTGATTGCGATTGCCCTGAACAGCATACTGTACCATTCAAGGTTTCAGGAAAATGCGGAAGTGTAAAAATAAGTTTGATGTCTGCTCCTCAAGGTACAAGGCTTACTATTGCGGACGAGCTTAAGAAAATAGTTAGTTTGGCGGGAATAAGTGACATTTATAGCCGTACTTTCGGAAAGACAGAAACAACAATAAACCTTGCTAGAGCTTGTGTTGATGCTCTTAAGAAAACAACACTAAATGCTAACGAGAAGGAGCAATAAAAAATAGAAAATGGCTGAACAAAAACAAGGAACAAAAAGAATAGTAGCGGTAAGAATTGCGGGAAAAAATAAGATGAAGAAAGACATAGAAGAAACTCTTCAAAGGCTTAACCTTAAAGACAAGTATAATTGCCTGGTTATAGAAAAATCAGACCAGCAAAAGATGGGCATGATAAAAAAGGCAAAAGATTTTATTGCTTTCGGAGAACTTGACGATGAAACTTTGAAAAAACTTGAAGAATCAAGGAGTCCTGAAGAAAAAAATATAGGAAAAGTTTTCAGACTTCATCCTCCTCGAGGCGGAATTGACACAAAGAAACATTCAGGTGTCGGAAAAGGAGTTCTAGGAAACAACAAAGAAAAAATAAATCAATTATTACAACGGATGATTTAGAATGAGCCACCAAAATAAATTTGAGCCTTGCATTTCCTCTTTTTCAAGAGGGAGAAGAGAAAAATAGAAAATGGCCTTAAAAAAGACAAAGAAAAGAAGAAAGACTACAAGGTCACACGGTAGAAGGATGGGTACCTCAGGAACTGGTGCTAGAAAGAACGAACGTGGAAAAGGAAACCAAGGAGGAGCAGGTAAATGGGTTGGTTCCGGAAAGAGGGCAGACCAACACAAAATGAAAATTATTAATACTTATGGAAATGACTATTTTGGAAGGGGCGGAGTCACAAGCCGTTCTATAAAGGTGGACAAGAGAGACAGGATTAACCTGAACCAAATACAAGGAAACCTTCAAACTTATGGAAAAAAATCCGGCCAAAACTTTGAGGTAAGCCTTCCAGGATACAAAATTCTTGGAATAGGGGAAATTAAGGACAAAGTTACAATTAATGCTGCAGAAGCTTCTAAATCTGCTAAAGAAAAAGTGGAAAAAGCCGGCGGAAAATTGATCCTATCTTCGGAAAACGGAGGTTCAAAAGAACAAAGTTCAGAAAATAGCGAAAACAAGTAGTTTTCAGAGTTTTCAAAAAACTCCAGACAGAGGATGGATCTCAAAAAACTATTTACCCTGATACCAGAGGTAAAACAACCGGACGAAAAAAAGGTAGGCTTCAACACCAAACTAAAGTGGACTTTCATAATTCTAGTTGCGTTCTTCGCTCTTGCTAACATACCTCTTTTTGGTTTAACAAGTAATGCTTTAGCTAGGTTCGAGAACCTGGCAATTCTTTTAGGTACCCAGTTCGGAAGCATAATTTCCCTTGGAGTTAGCCCTATTGTTATGGGTTCTATTATTTTACAGCTTTTAGTTGGTTCCGAAATAATCCATATTGACACAAACACGACTGAAGGGAAGAAGTTTTTCCAAGGTGTTCAAAAGCTTCTGGTAGTCTTCTTCATAATTTTTCAATCCCTTATCTATGTTTTGATGAGAGGTCTTGAAGCGGCTCCCGGATATACAGGGTTGGTAATTTTCCAATTGATTCTGGGAGGATTTGCTATATTCTATATGAACGAACTTTCTGAGAAATGGGGCTTTGGCTCGGGTGTTAGCCTTTTCATTGGTGCAGGAGTTTCGTGGAGACTTTTCACACAGGCATTCCAATTCATAAACTCGCAAGGACAAAATTGTTTAGCTAACTTTGGTGAATTGCCAGCCTGTCCTGGAGAAGTTTTCACTGTATTTGAATCCTTAATCAACCAAAACACAATTGAGATGTTCGCTGCTTTGGCTACAATCGTTGCTACTGGGTTGATTTTCTTGTTGGTTGTTTGGGCACAGTCTTTGAAGGTCGAGATTCCTTTGAGTTATGGAAGGCTTAAAGGATATGGTGTTAAATGGCCTTTGAATTTCTTTTATGCATCCGTTATTCCAGTAATTTTGGTGGCTGCTTTGATGGCAAACATACAGGTCATTGGAGGTTTGATTGAAAATTGGGTCGGACATGCAACATTCCTTGGAGGTTTTGATGGTTCTGGACAGGCAACTTCCGGTTTAGCTTTCTGGGTAAGTGCAAGTAATTTGCTAGAATTAGGAATCAGAGGGGGACTTTTGCCTAAACATATTTTACAAGGGCTTATACATATAATAGTTTTCACTTTCTTGGCTACAGTATTCTCGGTATTCTGGGTAAAGACTTCGGGAATGGATTCAAAAAACACAGCTAAAAAAATACAGGCCCAAGGACTACAAATAGCAGGATTTAGACAAGATACTAGGATTTTGGAGAACATTTTAGACAGGTATATAATGCCTTTGACGATTATGGGAGGTGCTGCAATTGGGCTATTGGCGGCTACAACCGACTTGCTTGGAGCATTGGTTTCAGGAACTGCAATGCTATTGGTAATCATGGTGTTCTACCAGTTCTATCAAAATATTGCAAAACAACATATGACAGATATGAATCCAGCAATGAGGAAATTCATGGGAAGTTAGGTTTTACAAAAAATCGTAAGATTTTTAGCTATTGCGCTTTTTTGATTAAAGGAACTGAAAAAATCACAATAGGGAGGTTAGACTATAGAAAATGAGCCGCCAAAATAATTTTTGTGCATTGCATTTCCTCTTTTTCAAGAGGAAGAAGTGAAAAATAGAAAATGACTGAAGAAGAAAAGAAAAAAGAAGCGGAAGAGCAAGAGGAACAAAATAAAGAAAGTTCTAAATCTGAAGAAAACTACGAAGAGAATTCAAAGGAAGAAACTGATTCTAAAAGCGATAAGTCCGAGGAAGAAAAAACAAAAAAAGACAAAGAAGAGGACGAGAGGAAGCAAAGAGAAGAAGACAGGAGAAAAGGAAAAAGGGAACATTTAATTGAAGAAAGCAAAGGTAGCTTTAGGCCGATTTTTATTATAATGCTTATTTCATTGGCCATTGCAGGCCTTTGGAACGAAATTCCTCAAATAAAAGAATCTGTAAACTATGTTCTTGACCCGACTGCAGGAGCTTTGTTGGCGTGGAATTTGAATTGGGGCATGTTGGTGATTGCGTTTTTCATTTCTCTAATAACTACTTTAGCTCAAAAATACGGGACAGACCAAGAAACTTTGAAAGATTTGAAGAAAGAACAGCAAGACTTGCAGAAAGAAATGAAGGAAAACAAAAAGGATCAAAAAAAGATGCAAGAACTTCAAAAAAGGCAAATGAAATTAATGCCTAATCAGATGAAGTTGAGTATGAGGGCGGTTGCTTTTACGGGAGTTCCGTTTATTCTTTTGATAAGATGGTTCGAAGACTACTTTAGTTCTCTAGCAAGTTACGATCTTTGGCTAGGTTTGAGTTGGTTCTGGTTTTACCTGATTTCTCTAATTGTAATTGGGGCTATATTGAGAAAACAAATGGACGTTGTCTAAACTTAAATTTATAAAGTATTTTCTCGAAATTGGCCTTGTATGCGACAAGAGGAATTTAATGAAAAACTCAAAAAATTTGAAGAACAAATAAAGCCGATAAAGCAACAACTTGACTCTGTTGAACAGGCCCTTTCAGACCTTTATTCTCTTCATACTGGCCTAGATGAAATAAAGGAAGGTCAAGAAATTTTGGCTCCAGTTGGAAAAGGAATATTTGTTAGGGCGAAGACTCTTTCTGAAGACCTGACTGTTGATATTGGAGGGAAGAAATATGTGAAAAAATCCGTTCCGGATACAAAAAATCTGATTGGCGATCAACTGGAAAAAATGCAGCAAGTTAAAGAAGAACTCAACCAAGAAATGGAAAAAATCAACAACCAGTTGAGTGAAACTATGAGACAATATCAAAACGGCTATTCACAATAAACTTAAAAACTATTTAAACAACCTAAGTAGAGGTGCAAAATGTTTGAAAACATAATAAATCCAAAGAGAAGTGAACGAAGCCCCTGGAAGATGCTTCCCATCGGAATAATTTATGGGACTCTCTCATTGATTTTAGTTCATTGGTTTTTTTCTAACCATCCTACACTTTCGGATGCTTCAGGAATTTTGGTCGTTCTTTTTGGAGTTTTGTTTACTTTGCCGTACATGTATTTCATCATAAAGCGTGAAGAGCGTGAGGACGAGGAGATTGAAGGATTTGGGGCAGTTTGGAGACACCATAAAGACGCATTACATGCTTTCATATGGCTTTTCCTGGGGTTTGTTATAGCGCTTTCATTCTGGCATTTGATTTTGGAAAATGCGAGCTTGATGAATTTCCAAATACAAACATATTGCCAAATTAATAACCCTCAAAACATTCAAAATTGTGTTGCCAATTATCTTCCTAGTTCCGATAATATAACTGGAGATTCGACAACAAAATTCCAGTTCCTTTTGAAAATTGTTGAAAACAACATTGGTGTAATGATATTTACTCTGATTTTCTCTTTGGTTTTTGGTGCCGGAGCAATTTTCATACTTATTTGGAATGCAAGCGTTATTGCTGCTGCCATAGGGATCTTTACTGATTATTCAGCAGGAGAGCTCTTGACAGGCCTTGGAAGGTATATGATTCATGGAATTCCTGAAATCGCAGCTTACTTTATAGCAGCTTTGGCTGGAGGAATGTTTGGTGTTGGATTTTTGAGACACGGCTGGCCTCATGGTTTTAAGGATAAAAAGTTCATTCGAGTAGTTCAAAACAGCCTGCTTTTGCTTTTCCTGGCCATAGTAGTGGTAATCTTAGCAGGAGTAATGGAAGTTTACCTAACTCCGCAATTCTTTGGTTAGTTTTTGGTTAAATTTAATAATGCCGAAAAGCTAGTTTTTTTATGGTAGAGCCATTGCTTATAGCCACAGTTTTTGTAAGCTTTTTTTGTACTTTCGTAGTCTTACCTTTCTGGATCAAAAGGATGAAGAGCGAAGGACTTTCAGGGAAAGATATTCACAAACTAGATAAGAAAAAGGTGGCTGAGGCAGGAGGAATTGTGGTTCTCTTCGGTTTTTCAGTGGGCTTGTTGCTTTACATAGCCGTAAAAACATTCCATTTTGACAACTTTTCAAATATTTCTCAAATGTTTGCCTTGCTTACGACTATTTTGATTGCTGGCATGTTAGGTTCTACCGATGACCTTTTGGGGTGGAAAAGAGGCCTGGATAATTGGTTAAGAGTTGTTTTAATGGTTTTTGCGGCAGTGCCTTTAATGGTAATTAATGCCGGAACGCACGTAATTCAGGGAGTGGATGTTGGCTTTTTTTATCCAATGATTTTGATACCATTGGGAATTGTTGGGGCTTCCACAACTTACAATTTTCTAGCAGGCTATAATGGCCTAGAAACAAGTCAGGGAATCTTAATTTTGTCTGCTTTGGCATTGGTGAATTACATTTCGGGAGGCTCTTGGTTGAGCATTATTTCCTTGTGTATGGTTGCAGCCTTGGCTGCTTTCTATATTTTCAACAAATACCCTTCGAAAATTTTCCCTGGAGACACTTTGACTTACCCTATCGGAGCATTTATTGCAATAATTGCCATATTAGGAAATATTGAACAAGTGGCCATTTTCTTCTTCATACCTTACATTTTGGAAACAGGTTTGAAAGTTAGAGGCAAATTGAAGAAAGAAAGCTTTGCTAAGTTAAATGAAGATGGAAGTTTGAGGCACCCTTACAGAAAAATTTACGGACTGGAACATTTAGCAATTTGGTTCTTGAAAAAAGTTAAGCCTTCCGGAAAGGTTTATGAAAAAGAAGTTGTTTGGTCGATTAATGCCTTCCAGGCTTTGGTGATTTTGGTTGGTTTGTGGTTGTTTGTTATCTAAAAAGGTTTCTATTCTCAATAGAAACTTCTTTCCACTGGCAATAGAAAGGTTTTGTTGAAAGTTATTCTTTGTTCAATTGGTCTTTAATCCAATTGTAAGTTTTTTCGAGGCTTTTTTTCGAAGGATAATTTGGCCGCCATCCTAGTTTCTCTTCTATTAAGGAGTTTTCAGAATTTCTGCCCCTGACACCTGTTGGCCCTTCAATATGTTTTATGTGAATCTCTTTTCCGGCAATTTCTGCTACCATGTTGGGCAATTCATTGATTGAAATTTTTCGTCAGAGCCTATGTTTACAGGGCCAGTAAAATCAGAATCCATAAGCCTTCTTACTCCTTCGAGACATTCATCGATATAAAGGAAGGAACGAGTTTGTTTTCCGTCTCCCCACATTTCAATTTCTCCACCATCTTCAGCCATAGCAATTTTTCTGCACATTGCTGCCGGAACTTTTTCCCTGCCATCTTTCCAAGAGCCTTCCGGACCGAAGATATTATGGAATCTTGCAATTCGAACTTTCATTCCTCTGTTTCTGGCATAAGCAAGATAGGGTCTTTCTCTAAAGAGTTTCTCCCATCCGTATTCGGAATCCGGTTCTGCAGGGTAAGCCGAAGACTCTTTTAAGCTGCTCACGTTTGGGCCTTCTCAGGCATACTCTGGATAAATACAAGCGGAAGAAGAGTAAAATATCTTTTTTACATTTCTCTTATACGATTCTTAGAACATTAAGGTTTATCATGGCCGAATTATTCATAATGCTTGCATCATTGCTTCTTGCAAATATAAAACCCGCTCCTCCCATATCAGCAGCTAATTCATAAACTCCGTCAAAGCCTTGATCGATTATTCTTCTTAAAAAACTTTGTTCTCTTAAATCACCGATTACAAAGTCGTCTGCTTCGGTTTTTGAATACTCAGGATACTTTAATTCGACTCCTCTTACCCAATAGCCCCCCTTTTTTAGGCGCTTTACTAAATGACTTCCAATAAATCCTCCTGCTCCACATACTAGTGCTGTTTTACTTTGTTTATCCAGAAAAATAATCAAAGCCAGGAATATTTAAAACTATCTCGAAATAACGGCCTCGAACGAAGGATTTTAAAACAGATTATACTTTACAGCATCATGAAAAAAGTAAAGTTTAGACATGAAAATAATATAGAAAACCTAAAAAACAAAATAAAAAAAGGAGATTATAGAAACAAAACAATATTTAACTTCTTGAATCAAAACGACCTCTACCATTTGAGAAAAAATCCTGATTTCAGAGAAAGCATCCTTCTAAAAAACAGCACAAATTTTATAGATGGTTTTATTATAAGTGCTGCACTTTCTATTAAGAAAATGAAGAAAATTAGGAGGATGACCGGGCCAGTATTTACTCGCGAGATTCTCGGGGAACCAGAAATATCAAGGAATTCCAAGCATTTTTTTATCGGCCTTGGAACTAAAGAGGCAAACGAAATCTCCAAGGTTTATGGGATAAGCACTAGTAAAATGGATTTCTATAATCCTACTTTTATCCATGGAAACAAATTCCCTGAAAAGGAAATTAAAAAAATGACCGACAAAATAAATTCATTCGATCCAGATTTCTTGTGGGTAGGGGTGGGCAGCCCGAAGCAAAACATTCTTGTAAAAGACCTTTTCAAAAGAATAAATGTTAAAAAAATATTGAAAATTAATGTAGGTGCTGCATTGAACTTTGCTATAGGTAAGGAAAAACCTGCTCCAAAAATAGTAAGAATTATTGGAATTGAATGGTTTTATAGACTAGTAAAAGACTTTAGAAAAACAAGAATTAAAGCGTGGAGAAGTTTGGTGGCCATTAGATACGCTTTCACCTCCATCGATCTAGATAAGTAAAATTTGCCTAATTTATTGAGCAAAGACTTTAAAAAATAAAAAAAGTTAATTTGGCTATGGCTGAAGAAGAAATTAGTTTCGATAAAGACAAGATTAAGCAAGGTTTTGATAAAACAAAGAAATTTTTTATGAATAGAAAAGTTCAGGCAATTATTGTCGGGATTTTGTTGCTAGGAGTGATTTTCATTGCTTCTGACATGAGGACTCAGAACATGGATCTTTTGGAAGATTCTACTACAGGCAAAAAAATTCCGCTTGCGCTAGACCCTTTTTATTTTTTGAGAGTTGCTGAGACGCAAGTTGCTAACGGGGGAGAACTTCCTAAGGTTGATGAGATGCGTTCCCCTGTTGTTTCTGATAGAGGGTTTACTGATGAAATTTTACCTGATGCCATAATTGGCGTTTGGAAAGTCGGGCAATTATTTGATTCTGATTTGACTTTGAGGCATGCTGACGTTTTATCGCCAGTTGTATTTTTTGCTTTAGGTGTTTTGGCTTTCTTTTTCTTAATACTTGCATTGACAAGAAATAAGTGGACTGCTTTAGTAAGTTCTGCTGTTTTAGCATTTGTTCCTTCTTACTTATATAGAACAATGGCAGGCTTTTCGGACCACGAGGCTATAGGAATGGTTGCTTTCTTTTTAGTCATGGCAGGATTTACTTACGGAATGAAACACCTTTACGGCTATAAAGGAAATTGGAAAACTGCTTCAATTTATGGGGCTGTTGTAGGTGTTCTTGCCACCTTATCGATAGTTTCGTGGGGCGGTGTGGCAGAATTGGTTTTTGTTATCTTGCCTTTAGCATTCTTTGTTTTTTGGCTAACCCAAACTCATTATAAAAACGAAAACTATTCCGAAAGGTTGAAGTACATTTCTTTCTATGTTTCATGGGTAGTGTTTTCTGTTTTAGGTGCGTTGTTGTTTAAGACGACCATGTCTTCTGTAATTAATGGTTACATGCTAAGTGGCCAGGGAGTTGTTGTTCCATTTGTTTTGGCATTTATTGTTATCGATTCGGTTTTAATCGGCCTTTACAACAAAAAGGACAAAATTTCTGAAAAGTTCAAGAGATTGGAAAAATACAGGGCATTGTTTAGTGTTGGCATCACAGTTGTTGTTGGTTTAATTGGAGTTTTGATTTTCGAAAACCAATTCGGAGGGGTTATTGATAGCATTATTGATAGGCTTGTAAGGCCGGCCGGTACTGGAAGGCTGGGAACTACTGTTGCTGAAAATCGTGCTCCTTTCTTAAGTCAATGGGTTGGCCAGGTCGGACAAATGTTTTTCTGGATGTTTATTGCGGGTTTGCTTTTTGTTGGACACAAAATTTCTCAAGGTATAGAAGAAAGGAAATATCGAGGAAGTTTCATGTTGCTTTGGGTAATTCTTTTGGCAGGAATTATTTTGAGTAGAATTTCTCAAAACTCCCTTTTGGATGGGACAAACACATTTAGCTTAATTGTTTACTTCGGAAGCTTAATTGTTTTCTTGCTTGGAACGCTATATATTTACGTAAACAGCAAATTCACCATGAAAGCCGAATTAGCAGTGATTTTCTCATGGATGGTGTTTATGTTGATTGCTACAAGAGGTTCTGTAAGAATGTTGTTTATTGTAACTCCATTCATGGCATTCATGGGCATTTATGCAATACAAAATTGTATTGAATACTGGAGAAAGAGCAAGGATGAGTTGGCAAAAGTAATATTTATTGCTGGAGCGGTTTTGTTTGCTATTCTATTGGTTTTGAGTTTCACTAATTATGTTTCGGCAATGGATAGGCAAGCACAAGGCACAGGGCCTTCGGCAGACGGGCAATGGCAACAAGCCATGGAGTGGGTTAGGACAGCTACGCCGAAAAATTCAATCTTTGGGCATTGGTGGGACTACGGATATTGGGTACAGTATCTCGGAGAAAGGCCGACAATAATGGACGGAGGATTTAGGCCAAACGGGCTTGCACACTTATTCGGAAGATATGTTTTAACAACTAAAAGGCCTGAAACTGCGTTAAGCCTTATGAAAACCCACAATGTTTCCCATTTGCTTATAGATCATTCCGATTTAGGAAAATATGGCGCTTATTCAAGTATTGGAAGCGGGCCTGACAGACAGGATAGAAGAAGCACAATCCCTGTAATGTCTCTGGTGCCAAGCCAAATAAAAGAAACACAAAATTCGACTAAAAGGCTGTATCAAGGAGGAAGGGGTGTTGATGAAGATATTGTATATAACAAGTCAGGGGAACAAATCTTCCTGCCAAAAGGGAAAGCCGGAATTGCGGGAGTAGAGATAACAACAAAGAAAACTTCTGAAGGGGTTGAAATTCAACAGCCCGAAGGAATATTTGTTTACCAAGGAGAACAATTTAGGATTCCTTTGAAAAATGTTTACTTTAATGAAGAACTAAAAAGCTTTGACAGCGGGATAAATGCAACTGCCATGATTGTGCCTTCGGTTTCGCGAGGACAAAGAGGCGGAGCTTCAATAAACCAGTTTGGAAGCTTAATTTATCTTTCACAGAGAACTTCCGGAACATTATTTGCAGAACTTTACTTAATGGATGATCCAAGAGACAAATATCCGACTGTAAACTTAGCACACAGCCAGCCGGACCCATTAGTACAAAATTTCAAAAGACAAGGTGCAGATATAAACGAGTTTTTAGTTCACAATCGTTTCAGAGGGCCAATTAAAATATGGAATGTTACATATCCCGATAACATAGTAAGAAACGAAAAGCTCCTTGAAAAACCTCAACCTTATGGAAGCTACGATAACATAACCTTCTCTACAAGATAAAATGGAAGAAAAGGACAAAATTAAAGTCTATCTGCAATTTCCTTGGAAATTTACAGACAGTTCTTATTACAAGTATCTTTTGGAAAGCCCTCCAGAGAACATAGAGTATTTAAATACCGGCGCCAGCAAGGGGGTAATAACCAGCAAAAACAAATTCAAGTTTTCGAATTTAGCAAAAACCGCCATTAGGAGAACTTCCAAAAAACTTTCTCTCCCTATGCCAAATATGCATCTAACAAAAAAGACACAGGGCATTGATGCCATACACAATGCCCACTGCATATCCATGAACAAAAATCTTCCTTGGGTGGCAGATATAGAATTCTCAAAACAATTCTTCGTTGGAGACCCAACCAAAACAGGAAAAAGAATAGTCAAAAAACTATTGAAAAGAAAAAATTGCAAAAAAATTCTTGCTTGGACAGAATGGTCTAAAAAGAATATTCTTAAAGAATTTCCCGAAATTATAGACAAGGTCGAAGTTGTTTATCCTGCAATGCCCTCAAATCATGACAAGAAAAGGAAAAATAATGGCAAAAAATTGCGTTTGCTTTTCATATCAAGAAGGTTTTATTTTAAAGGGGGTCTTCAAGCGGTCGAATTAATGGACCGAATAACAAAAAGATTCTCAAATGTCGAAGGAAAAATAATTTCTGATACTCCAGAAGATATTGTTGAAAAATATGGAAATAACAAAAAAATAATTTTTGAGGACATGAAAGAGCAAAATGAAATATTTGAAAAAGAATATCCAAATGCGGACATAATTGTCTACCCTGCATTTACCGATACTTTTGGTTTTGTAAACTTGGAAGCATTATCTTTTGGAATTCCGCTTATAGGAGTAAGAGGGCACTGTAATGAAGAAATCATACAAGAAGGAAAAACAGGTCATCTAATTGAACCTCCAAAAATAGAAAAAGCAAATTACACTCTGGAACATTGGGAAAAACCTTTGGAAAAAATGCAAGAAAAAACGGAAAAACTCATTAAGGATAAAAAACTTAGACAGAAAATGTCTGAAAATGCGAGAAAAGAAATTGAATCTGGCAAGTTTTCGATAAAAGAGCGAAATAAAAAACTTAAAAGGATTTACAAAGAAGCGTTAAGATGAGGAAATTAAAAAACAAAGTTAAAGAACATATAAGGAAGGTCGGCCCTATTTACAGGACATACAGAAAGATGTCAAGGCTTTTTAATATGGGGCCTGAAGATTATTACACTGTAATAGATGATTGGAAAGTCGTATTTTTTTACTTGCCGAAAAATGCAAACACTTCTCTCAAAAGAGCAATTTACAAAAAACTTTACGGGAGAGACACAAAAAGCCTCCACAAAAATTTCCCGAAAACAAGGTTCAGAAGTCCAAACAAAAAAGGATACTTCAAATTCGTAATTGTCAGGAACCCCTATGATAGGTTGGTTTCCGCATACAAGAACAAAATTGTTTCTCCGGGACAGACAGGAGTAATAAACTCCCAGAAAGAACTTTACCGGGACATGCCGTTCAAAGACTTTGTGAAAGCAATTTGCAGAACTCCCGACTCTAAACTAGATAGACATTTCAGACCGCAATCGTGGTTCATAAAAGACAAAAATGGAAAAATAATCCCTGACTTCATAGGAAAATTCGAAAATCTCCCTAAAGATTACGAAACAATTATGAAAAAAATTGGCTTTAAGAACTTTCCAGAACTATCGACGGACAATAAGGAAAAGAGAAAAAGAAACTATCGAACGTATTACGATGAAGAAACCAAAAATCTAGTAAGAAATAAATATAAAGAAGATCTCAATCTCTTCGACTATGAGTTTTAAATGAAATCCTACAGAAGAAAATTGCTTTTTCTTAGTCCGCTTCCTCCGCCCTATTATGGAAGCGCAATTTCGAGCAAGGCTTGTTTGAAAATTTTAGAGAATTCTAAAGATTTTGAGGTTAGAAATATTAAACTTAATTATTCGAAAAGTGTTTCTGATGTGGGAACGCCAAACACATCAAAATTTCTCGGTTTTTTTGAAGTTAAAAAACAAATCAAAAAACAGCTAAAAGAATTTTCTCCGGACATTGTTTACTTTGTTCCTGCAACTTCTGGCCTAGGGCTAATTAGAGATTATTTTTTTGTCAAAGAAATAAAAAAACACGTTGGAAAAGGAAAAATTCTGTTCCATGTTAGAAGCAGAACAATAAACAGCCTCTTAAACAACAAGCTTTACAAAAAGATGTTTTTCGATGAGAAAGCAATTGTTTTAGGCGAACAACTTGTCGAGGATGTTTCAGACTACATTCCTAAAAAAAACATTTTTGTTCTGCCTAATGCAATAAAAAATGAGATTTCCGAAAAAAAATTTAAAGAAATCTTAGAAGAAAGGAAAAAGAAAAAGCGGGTTGATATTTTGTTTATTTCTAATATGGATAAATCAAAAGGTTGGCCTAAGCTTTTGCAGGCATGTAAAATTTTGAAGAAAAAAGGTTTTGACTTTAAGTGTAATTTTGTCGGAGGTTTCCAAAAAGAAAAAGACAAAGAGGAGTTTAAAGAATTTGTAAAAAACAATAATTTGGAAAAAGAAATTAACTATCTTGGCAAAAAAACAGGAAAAGAAAAGAACAAAATCCTGAAAAAATCGGATGTTTTGGTTTTCCCAACCGAATACAAATTAGAAACTTTTGGCAGAGTAATTTTGGAAGGCATGATGTTCGGCCTTCCTGTTATTGCAAACAGTATTGCTTCAATTCCCTCGATAGTAGAAGATAAAAAAACAGGATTTTTGTTAAAAGAAAATACGCCTGAAGAAATTGCAGAAAATATCGAGAAATTGGCTAAAGATCAAAAATTACGGGAAAAAATGGGAAAGAAAGGAAGGCAGAAATTTATTAAAGAGTTTGAACTTGAGAAGTATGAGAAAAAGCTTTTGGAGGTTTTGGAGAGTTCTTCATAATCTTTCTCTTGCCATTTTGACGGCCT
>JBDGRI010000004.1:0-15616 GCA_042218235.1 Candidatus Pacearchaeota archaeon | reverse complement strand
AATTTCTTTGTCAGTTTTTGGATAAAAATCTTTATAAATAACGGCATCTAATTGTTTCTGTCTTCGGGATAAATTCGTTTGCTTCCCGTTTATAGCTGAGAGTCGAAGGCATTGAAGCTAGTTTGAGGCTGCGTAGCTCAGTGGCACGCTCAAAACATCTCTCGAGATTCTGGCTGTAAGCCACGGGAGCAACAAAGAAAAGTTCCCTCTATGCCGGATTTCCGAGCAAAAGCGAGGAAATACGGGATAGTCGGGATACGTAAGTATCCCTCCGTAGCTCAGTGGCAGAGCATGCGGCTGTAGAAGTAGCGTGGACATTCCTCTTTAGAGGACAAGTATGAAACGTGAGAAGCTCATGTTCGTGAGATTCAGGAAATACCTGCTGAATCCGCAGAGTCCCCGGTTCGAATCCGGGCGGAGGGATCTTTATTTTTTATTTCTAAAAGAACCACGGAATTCTACTATTAGATCTTAATATGGAAAAACTGATTCAAAAAAACAAAAGGGGGTTTGAATAGCATAGGCATCACTAAGGATTGTTTAAAAATACGACTAAAAATGCTAGAAAATAAAAAAGAAGTAAGGCGAGAATATTAAGGCTTTATGAATAATTCAAAATCTATATGGTTAGATTTCACATAAATTTTGCTCACTTTTTTTGTGACCAAACACATAAACAATGAAAGAGCATTAATATAAAAACTGTGTGTGAACTGAGGAAGAAGCAGTCAAATTATTGAAAGTTTCTAGAATAAATGAATGAAGGCCGTTCAATCTAAGATTTATGAGTGCTTAGTCGTAATTTAGGATCACATAAAAACCAGAAACATCAAAAAATAATTTTGTGGAGGAAGCAAATTATTTTATTCGCTATCGAAAGAAGATTCATTAATTTGTGAAATTTTTGAGTTTGTTTTAGAAATTATTTCGCTTTTGTTTGTACTATTAATCGGGAATCTCCAATCTAACTCTACTGAGGTAATGTTTCTTTCGGTTTCATATTCTGTTTCGAACCTTTCTTCAAGGGAAACTTCTTCTCCAGACTCTAGTTCGATAACTTCTGAAATCTCTTTTCTATTTAGGTCGAGCTTTTGGATTATTTCTTCGGGGACATCTGACTTGTTGGAATCTGTAGAGAAATCTAATTCAATTTCTACTTTGGAAGTTTCGTTATAGGTTTCAGCCTTAATCTCTAAACCCTCTCTTGAATCTGTGCCATTTTTATTTATTGTCGATTCATTTGATTCGTCATCTATACTTGATGATGAATCGTTAGCTTCAAAGACAAAAAAGCTCCACCATGGAGACCTTTTATCGACAACCTTCCCTGTTTCAGCGTCAATTTTAGCACTTGATGTATAACTCGAATCAAATAGGCCTAAGAAATTGCCTGACTTATTTGATTTAGCATGATAAACTGCCTTAGGAGACCCGTTTTCTATTTCTTTCTCTATCTCAATATTGTCTATCTCTTGGGTTCCGAGTGATCTTTTTGCATTTTCAGAAGCTTTTCCAGGCAGAATATTTATTTCAGACTCTTTACCTCCAGAAAATTCTACAGATAATTCAGAACTTTTTTCTGACGCGTTACCCCCAATCTCTAAATCATTCTCTATCTCAACTTCGCTTTCTCCGCCCTCTGATTTAAATTTTATTTCTCGTTTTGAATCCTTGGACCCGTTATTTTCAGTTTCAATCTCGACATCAACCTTCTTCTCGGTTCCATTAGGGCCAACAAATTCTTTCTCAACTTCGGTTTTTTGTTTGCCATTTTCTATTTCCCTTTCAATCTCCAATTCGCTTTCATTCTCGGATTCGTCTTCAGAATCGTTTTCTAATTCATCTTCATCATCTTTCTCATCTTCTTTTTCTTCATCGGATTCTTCGGTATCTTCTTCATCGTGATCATCGGCAACTACTGTACCAGGTATCGCTAAACCCAAAGATAGAAATATGATTACTATTAATAGTATTGAATTTTTCATATTCATAATACAGATCTACAGTTTAAAAATCTTTCCGGACAACAAAAAACCTTTAATATAGATCCTTTTCTGTTGAAATATGGTAAATTCAAAACAGTTAGAAAGGTCTTTGAGAAGTCTTAATGGTAAAAGTTACAAAGCATATAACGACATCAAGGGAAGTTACGATTTTGGAAAATTTACTCTTTATGTGGACCATATTCAATCGGATCCTTTTGCCTCTCCGAGTAAGATGAGAGTTAGAGTTTCTCAAAAGTATTCGAGAATGCCTGAGGACATTTACTCTAACGAGTCCAGGGAAATAGGTGTCAGGAACTTTTTAGCCAAAGAATTTCATAGAGCAATAAAAGAAAACGAAAAGAAAACCAAAGGAAGCGGTAAAAGTGGAGACTTGCAAATTGATAATATCGGCCAAGAAATGTTAGAAAGAACTTGTGTTTTTGTAAACCGTAATTTCATCGAAGTCAGATTTTTTGTAGGACTTCCGGCATTTGGAAGAAAGATTGCAGGGAATGAGGCAGTAAAAATCCTTTGTGACCAATTGCCTAAAGTTGTTGAAAATTCGTTGCTTTTTGCCAGATACTTACAAAAGAAAAAAGAAGAAGCTTGGGAGTGGGTGAAATTAAACGAAGATGCTGAATTTTTGAGAAACTCCTTAGAAGAGAGAGGCCTTATTGCTTTTGTTGGCAATGGAGCAATTTTGCCAAGGCGGAGCGGGATTAACCCGAAACCATTAGAAAAATCCAAGGCTGTAGCATTTGAATCTCCGGAATCTTTGGAAGTTGAGTTCAATTTACCTAATAAAGGAAAGGTTAAAGGCATGGGCATAAAGAAAGGAATTAATTTGGTTATTGGTGGAGGCTATCACGGAAAATCCACTTTATTGAATGCTTTAGAATTAGGAGTTTACAATCATGTTCCCGGAGATGGCAGAGAGTTTGTAATCTCGAACTCAAGCGGAGTTAAAATAAGAGCAGAAGACGGAAGATCTATTGAGAAAGTTGACATTTCACCTTTTATTAAAAATCTACCTTTCGGCAAAGAGACAAAAGATTTCTCATCTGAAAATGCTTCGGGAAGCACATCTCAGGCCGCAAACATTATGGAGTCAATTGAGGCTGGAGCAGAGGCTTTATTTATAGATGAGGACACCTCCGCAACAAACTTTATGATTAGAGACCAAAGAATGCAAGAACTTGTTAATAAAGACCAAGAGCCAATAACTCCCTTCATAGACAAAACTGTTCAATTGTACAAAGATTATGGAGTTTCTACAATTTTAGTTATTGGTGGTTCGGGAGATTATTTTGATGTTGCAGGCTGCGTTATTTGTATGGAAAACTACAGGCCTTACGACTATACTGGAAAAGCCAAAGAGATTGCTGAAAAGCATAAAAGTAAAAGGCAAAACGAAGGCGGGAAAAATTTTGGAGATTTTAGAAAAAGAAAGCCAAAAAACAAAAGCATAGATGCATCTAAGGGCAATAAAGTAAAAATAAAACCAAAAGGACTAAAAAATATAAACTTCGGTGTTGAGAACATTGATTTACATTCTGTTGAACAGCTCGTAGATTTAAGCCAAACCAGGGCCATTGGAGACGCTATTTTCTACGCTAAAAGATACATGAAAAACGAAAAAACAATAAAAGAAATTGTAGATCAAGTTTCTGAAGACATTAAAGAAAAAGGCCTAGATGTTATAAACCCGTCTTTACAAGGTGACTTTGCAGGTTTCAGAAAATTTGAATTAGCACAGGCAATTAACAGATTGAGAATTTTGGAAGTTTCTCAAATCGAGTAATTTTTTAAATGAATCATTTCTTTATTCTATCCTTATGAAAAAACAAGGGCCTAAAGGCGAAAAAATTGACTTTAAGCATAATTTCAAAGTATTTTGGGATTTGATAAAAGAATACAAGTGGCCATTAATAGGGCTTATAGCAATAGTTACAATTGTAGAAGCCTTAAGTCTTGCTGAAAAATATCTTTTCAAAATAGTTGTTGATAAAGGTGGTGCTTTTGCAGCAGGAGAAATAACAAAGTCTGCTTTTGTAGATGTTCTACTAATAGTGGGGGCTGTTTTTGTCGCCTCCACAATATTGATTTCTGTGGGGTGGTGGATCCAAGTACATATAATAAACAGGGTTGACTCTAAAATAATGCTTAAAGTAAAAAAGAAATTCTTTAACCACGTTTTGAGGCTTTCGAGCAGATTCCATTCTACACATAGCTCAGGGAAGATGGTTTCTCGTATTGACAGAGGAACTAATGCGACCGAAAGAATGACTGATTTGATAGTTTTGAGTTTTGCTCCGATAATCGTAAAAATAATAATAATTTCTATAGCTTTTTCATATTTTAGTTGGCCTGCTGCCGTTGCAGTTTTTGTTACAGGAGCCTTATTTTTCTTCTATAGCTATAACATCATAAACAAAGCTCAAGTTGCCGAAATCGACGAGAACAAGAAAAAAGACCGAGAAAAGGGAATTATTTCAGATAGCATGGCTAATATAGAGTCCATAAAGTATTACGGAAAAGAAAGCTACATCGTTTCAAAATTCAAAAATATGGCTAACTTTGTTAGAAATGCATATATTGCTCACATGGATTATTACCGAGGCCTAAATGCGGGCCAAAAGCTAATAATAAGAATGGGAACATTATTTGTAATATTTTTTCCTTTAATAAAATTCATTCAGGGAGACCTGACCCTTGGAACTTTGACTTTTATTTACACTTCTTATGGAACTATTATAGGCCCTATAGCGGGAATTGTACACGGAGTCAGGCAACTTTACAGCTCAATGGCAGACTTCCAGGAGTTGTTCAAATATGAAAAAGTAGAAAACGAAATTAAAGACAAACCAAATGCTAAAAAACTAAAAGTTACAAAAGGCCAAGTAGAATTTGAAAACGTCGACTTCAGCTATGAAAATGAGAGCGTGGTTAAAAACATAAACTTAGACATAAAACCAAATGAAAAAGTTGCTTTAGTCGGGCATTCCGGAAGCGGGAAATCTACTTTGATTAAATTGCTGTACAGGCTCTATGACGTTCAGAAAGGAAGCATTAAAATTGATGGTCAGGACGTAAGAAACGTTAAGAGAGAATCTTTAAGAAGCGAACTAAGCATTGTTCCTCAAGAAGCAGTCTTATTTGACGATACGATTTATAACAACATAGCATTCTCAAGACCTTCGGCTTCAAAAGAAGAAGTTTGGAAAGCAATAAGGTTTGCACAGCTGGATGACTTTGTAAAAAGGTTGTCGAAGAAAGAAAATACAATTGTAGGTGAGAGAGGAGTAAAACTTTCCGGAGGAGAAAGGCAGAGAGTTTCAATAGCAAGAGCAATTTTAGCAAATAAAAAAATACTAGTTTTAGACGAGGCAACTTCTTCTCTGGATTCAAAAACAGAAAATGAAATTCAGAAAGGATTGCATAAACTAATGAAAAACAGAACTACGATAATGATCGCTCATAGGCTTTCGACTATTATGAATGCTGACAAAATTGTTGTTTTGGACAAAGGGAGAATTTCAGGAATCGGGAAACATAAAGAACTAATAAAGAGAAACAAAATATACAAAGAACTCTGGAACTTACAAAAAGGCGGATTTATTGGATAGTTTAAACAGGAAAAACTTGTGTATTGATAAAGGATTTTTTAAATTTAACTTATTCCTTTTTAGTTACACTCCCGACGACAAAAACGTTTTTAAAGAAAAATTGACGTTTTTATATAAGTAAATTTTAAGGGTCAATCTTGACAGCAGAAAGCGTCAAAAGGTAGTGGTCCTTAAAAGAAGAGGAAAATGAAAATGAGCCAGAAATCAAAGATTTCAGCCTGCAATGGAACTTTTCCCAAAGTCGGGATTTTCCATAGAGCCAAGAAATCAAAGATTTCAGCCTGCTTTTTCTCTTTTTTGAGAAAGGAGGTTAAGAAATAGGAAAATGGCAGAAGAAAATTCGAGTCAATCTTCTGATTGTGAATATAACCGTGAAGAAGAACTTGAAGAGGAAATTGAAGAATTCCTTGACTAATTATCTTGTTTAAAGACTACTTTATTGTTTTCTTTGTTTAGTTCTTGGTAATCGGATTCTAGTTCGAATTTTAACTCCTCGAAATTGGTTGATTCAAACTTAATATTTTTAGATATCAATTTTGTTCCATATCCTATTTTTAAAGCACCAATCTCATTTTCTTTTAGCAAAGTTTCATCTGTGTAAACCTTCATTGAAAATTCTCTTGCTTCAGAAAGTCCGTGGTTCTTTATACTGGCGTTAAAGTCAAGGTACCTTCCGTGGGTTTTTGTATTTACATCTTCTAAAACCAAATCAGGTTGTGCAGGAATTTCGTAAAGTTTTTCTAGTAATTTGGGAATGTCTTCTCCTATTTCTTGATCGCATTTGCTAGTGTCATACATTATGTTATTTTCGTTTGAGGAATGTTTAAAACCTAAAGCATGAAGGATTTCGTGGATTGCAACATTAGGTTTAGGACAGGATTTTTTTGATTCTTCAATTAGTAGCACTTCTCCATAATGAATTACGTTAAATTGTCCGGATTGAGTAATATTTACCGGGCCTCCTTCTCCTGCTACGAAAGTGTTTCCTTCGGGTTTCTTTGTAGATTGGCATGCTATAAGAATTTCGGGTTTTTCGGAGACTTCGTAGAAATCTAAAACTGTTTTATTTTCCAAAATTTGAAAAGCATTTAAAGCGTCTTCTTTTTTACCTAATGTACATTCGGCAGAGATTTGGTAAGAAATTTCTTTATCTTTATAACGCAAGTTTTCATAAAACAAAAATTCATCGGATTGGGAAACCCTGAAATCTGTTTGTAGGTCTTTAGACGTTTGAGTTTGGTTTAGTCTTGTGGATCCATTCTCCTTATCTTCAGGAGATTCTTCCAAATTACTTTTATTTTCCAGAGAAAAATTACTTGCTTGGTCATCCTTAGGGGAAAGCTCTATCTCTCCTGGCCCGACAAACCCCATCCAATAAGTTCCTAACAAAAACAATACTAGCAATACAAAAATGATTGACAAAATTCCTTTCTGAAAACCCATGTTTAATCAAACGCAGAACTTTATTTAAATTCTATGGGGAAATTTGGTCTAAACAGCAAAAGTGTTTAAAAAGCCCCATTTACAATTTTTCCTCTATGCAGAATAGAAAAATGAACCAGAAGATAAGAAAAAATGGGGGTTCTACGATTTTCCTTGATGTTCATGAACTTGCTCCTGAAGACAATCTTGAACAAGTGATTAGGAACGAGGATTTTAGGTACCTGTTTTTCCCGGTTAATGTTAAGAAATATCCAGAAAACCCCAACAAAATCTTGCCTAGAATGTTCGGAGATAGTTCTTATATTAAAGCGGCCAATCCTGAATTAATAAATCTGGCCAAATATGTTTCAGAAGATAACAAAAGGATAAATAATTATTTCGGACAGTTAGCCAAAAATTTTTCACAGTCTGAATCCGGTAATTATGAGCTTTTTGAGGAATTGGAAGAGGGATATATGGACAGTCTTTCTAGAAAATATTCTAGCCCTTACAGCAAGAAAATGATAAGCGAAGATTCGATTAAGGAAGCCACCATTAATTTTATTAGGTCCTATCGGACAGATAAATCTAATGAGCAAGGAGTTGTTTTGACAAGAGAGTCTCTCGAAAGCGAGATATCATAAAAGGAAATATAAAATTCCCGATAAAACCAATATAGAGATTCCTATTGCCAATGCCCACTTTTCCAAAGATTTCTTTTTAGCAAGCTTTTCTTTTTGAATCTGTTCCTCTATGTCAAAGCTAATTTTTTCGTTAAGTTTTTCTTTAAGATCTTCTTTGTCAAGAGACAGCAAATAATGAATTTCTTCGTCCCCTATAAGATAGATTCCTAAATTTCTAGCCAAGGTGTAGAATTTTTCAGGAATTTCCATGCCTGCAACAACTACAATTGTTCGGTCGGCTTCTGAAATTTCTCCCTTACTTCTCCATTCATGTAATAGGCTTGAAATGTTTATGTAAGAGTTATCGTATTGTTTGCACTCAACAACGACCTTAAATTCCTCTCTTTTTGCCAGAACATCAATTTCAAAATCGTGATCGTTATTTCCGACTTCTGTTTCGAAACCTGCCTTTTTGAAAAGATTTGCAACGCTTTGCTCTAAAAATGTCCCTCTTCTTTTTACCATGATAAAAAACCGAATCAATTCTATATAAAGTTGTTGGATTCCTAAAACCATAGAAGGATTTTTAAATATCTGATTTGATCAATTGTTTCCATGAAATTATAACGGGTAAAATGGTAAAGAAAAGTTCAGAAACCGGATCAGGGTTAATCAAGGAAATCTATAATTTCGACCCAAGCATACTTCAATCAGTTAGAGGAAAAAACACCCTAGAAATTAATATCGATTTAATGTCTATGAATGTAAACCGGGAACGAATCAAAAAAAATCAGGTCCTAAAAGTAAAAAATGGCAAAATAATCGCAGATGAATATGAGAACTTGACTTCAATCGGAAAACCCAATGAAAAATTAGGAAGCTTCCTGAAATTTGTTTCCGAAAAAGGCAAAGAGATAAACTATTTGGATCACATAGCAAGGATCTTTTCGATAGGAGAAGAAAACGAAATAGAAAATACAAGAAATTACAATTTTGAACATTTTTACCGAAGAGCTAAAAGAAAAATTTATGACGTTGGTACTTTGAAAACAGATGCTCTCTATGAAACCACCATAAAGAAAGGCAGAGAATACTTCTGTTTCTTGGAAGGAAAGGACAAAAATGACCTTCCTGAAGATTATGAGAGAAAAGTAAATTTTGATTTAAGTGAAATCTTTGACGAACAATGAAAAATATACAATTTTATTTGAAGCTTGTAAGGGAGGACCCTCACTTAAGAAACCTCTTTAATGCTGACAAGAGCCTTGTTGAGTTCCCTCTTTTTGGTGAAAATTATGAAGAAAAAATTTTTGGAAAAAACCTTGTTATGGCACATGGAAACAGCCTTGAAACAAGGCTTGGGAATTCTGATGAGGCAAAAAAGACTAAACCTGATTTCCTGAAGCATTTAGGCAAAAGAGAAAAGAAATACTTTTACAAAGGCAATAATACGGAAATCCAAAGACCTAACCAGGACATGATAAGGTTAATCGAAGGCCTGGGGGAAATTGGAAAGTTAGAAAACTATTTGACTTCCTTCTTGAATTTTTTCAATTATAACGAGGCACTAAGGGACATGGCCAAACAAAACTTTAGTGAATTCTATCAAACCAAAAGAGACAACGGTGTTTATGGAAGCTCCAGAGCATTTAAAGATGCATTGTATGAATTTTCACTTTTGGAAGCAGAAAATTACTTGGAAACGGAAGGCAGGCCTCTTTTAGTTTCGCTCGAAACAGAAAAACTTGCGAAAACCACAAATTAAACCTATAGCCTTCCCTTTAATCTTTCAGAATTTAGAATTCTGTTTATGGAGATTGTGTAGCTGGCCGTTCTTAAATCCAGATCGTGTTTTTCGCTTTCAGCTTGGACATCTCTGTAAGCATTCTGGATTCTTTCTTTTAGTTGTTTTTCGTCTTCTTCT
This sequence comes from Candidatus Pacearchaeota archaeon, assembly GCA_042218235.1. Classification (GTDB taxonomy): domain Archaea; phylum Nanobdellota; class Nanobdellia; order Pacearchaeales; family GW2011-AR1; genus JBDGRI01. The sequence continues at coordinate 6,036 of JBDGRI010000004.1, read as the reverse complement.
GCAGACCAATAATAGTTTTGTAAATTTTGTACCCATTCGAAATAGCTTACGATTACCCCTCCTGCGTTAGCTAAAATGTCAGGGATTATGTTTGTTCCATTTTCAACAATTGTTTTATGGGCTGAAGGTGTTACGGGGGAGTTTGCAAGCTCCAAAATTCTATTTGCCTTTATTTCTGAAGCGTTTTCGTCTGTTATTACTCCGCCTAAAGCTGCCGGTACCAAAAGTTCGACTTCAAGTTCTAAAAGCTCTTTGTTTGAAATTTTTTGGTATTCTTCGAGCTCCTCGAACTCGATTATTTCTGACTCTTTTTCGATTAAAGTGTCTATGTTTAAGCCGTCTTCTTGGTAAATTGCCGTTGAAGAGTCTGAGATTGCTACAACCTTGAAACCCTCGTCATAGAGCATTTTTGAAATGTTCTTTCCGGCATTTCCGAAGCCTTGTACCGCGACACTTAGGTCTGACTTGTCATAATTTCGGTAGTCTTCTTGGATTATAAAGAAACCCCCTCGGGCTGTTGATTCTGAACGGCCTTCGATTCCTCCTAGATCTAAAGGTTTTCCTGTGAAGGTTCCTGGAGCCTTTTGGCCAAGGATTTTTTCGTATTCGTCTAACATCCATGCCATTACCTGAGAATCTGTGTTAACGTCGGGAGCTGGAATGTCTAGTTTTTCGCCTAGCTCTTGATGCATTGCTCTCACATAGCCTCGCGCGACTCTTTCTTTTTCGGCCTTGCTTAATTTACGGGGATCAATTTTTACTCCGCCTTTGGATCCACCATAAGGCAAGCCGGCTAAAGAATTTTTTAAAGACATTAAGAATGCCAGTTCTGTAACTTCGGATTCGCTTACACTAGGGTGGAATCGGATACCTCCCTTTGTGGGGCCGAGAGAATTGTTGTATTGTACTCTGTAAGCCGGGACTAGCTTTGTTTCTCCGTTATCAAGTTTTACTGGAAAATTTGTAGTAATTGTTTTTTGAGGGTTTTTAAGGATAAAAAGTTCCTTTTTGTTTAAGCGCTCTAGTTCTTGCATGCTTTCTAGATGCTTTTTACAGTTTTCGCAAGCTACAGGATCGTTTTGTTCGTATATCATAGATTGGTTAAAAAGAAGTAATTTTTTAATTGTTTTTGTGTTGTGAAATTAGAATTGCCCTATTTCAAGGTAGAGACCTGAGTTTATAAATAAATTGTGGGCCAGGTGTGTTATTATAGCAGGTAACAAATTGTAGTTGTTTAAGACATATAAAAAGCCATAAATCATTCCTCCTGCGAATCTTATTAAAAAGTTAACTAATTGAGGATTTTTATGGATTATTGTAAAGAATATAGATTGTAGAACCAAAGCAAATGCTATATAAAGCTTGTTTTTGTCTAAATTTTCAGACAAATTTAAAGCTTTAAATGCCTTTGGAACGAGCAATAAGAGAAAAACTCCGAAAATCAGACCTCTGAAAAGAAATTCTTCTCCGATTGGGGCTATAAAGGAGGACAAGATAAATCCTGGAGAAACCAGTTTTTCTTCGGGAGGCCAGACCGTATTTGTCAAGGTCATTATAGTAAAGTCCAAAAAGAAAAGAATTGCTATTGAAAGCCCGATATTTTTCCAGGAAATCCTTCCTATTTTGAACCTCCACATAAATTCTTTGAATTGTTTTTTATAAGGTGTTTTTAAAATTGCCAGAATTTCGTCTTTTAAAGTGTAGATTAAAAGTGCGGACAGCACGACTATCAGATTTGCAATTGATATGATTAAATCTCCTATTATGGCCATATTTTAAAACGTTTTTAAGGATTTTTAAGAATTAAAGTGCTTTGGAAGCATTTTTTGAGTAAGCCTTTTTTAAAGGGATTGAAAGCTGGTAATCGAATGCTCCACTTTTTCCGAGTTCGTGAATGCATTGGTAGATCTTATGAGTTATGCTGGCAAACCTTCGGTCGAACTTTTTCTTCGGGATTGTGAAGGACTCTGAAACACTTCGGTTCATTATGTTTTCTAGCTTGAAAAGAAGCCGTTGAATTTTTATTACTTGGTATAGCTCTGAATGGTTCATGAAACGGAAATATTTTAGTTCAAAGCTGCTAAATTCAAAACGCCTTTTTCTTATTGCCGTAGGTTTTTTCTTGAAAAGAGACTTTTTTCCCAGGGAGTTTAGCCTTAGTTTTTCTGCTTTGGCCATGTCGCGGACTTTTTGTTTATAAACCTCTTGAGTGTTGCTTTCTTGTTTTTTGGTTTTTGAAGGTTCGGAAAAGTAAATCGAGGTTACGTCGAATAGCGACCTAATCATTGAACCTAGCTCGCGTTTTATTTCAAATTCTACATACTCCCATTTTCGTTTTTCTTTTAGCGGAAATAAGGCGTAAAGCCAGACAGTTGTGAAAATTATGCTTCCTGCAGTTGTTAAAGCTGTTGTTCCTGTTCTTTGTGAGTGACTGAAACTTAAAAGGACCAAACTTGTGAGAATTAGGATTGGGATTGACCAGAACACGAATTCTTGTTTTGAAATTTTTCCTTCTGAAAACATGATTTCTTTAAGTTTATTTAGTTTTTTCATCTCTTTTCCCCCTCCACAATTTTTAAGAACGAATTCTAGACAGAAGCTGTTTTTAAAATTAATTAGTCTATTTTAAATAGAAAATTTCGCCTTTGTAAATGATGAAGTTTTTGGAGCCTTCTCCATGATACTTATAAATCTCCTCGTGTGAACGTTTTTTAAGCCTTAAAAGTTGTTTTTGCATGTCCTCTGTTCCAAGGTTATAGTTATCCATTTCCGTAAATACAGCAAGGCATTTAAACATGGCTTTTAACTCTTCTTTTTTTATTGCACGGTAGAAGGCATCACAGATTTCGGAAAATTTTTCTTCAGATATGTTCTTTACATCTTCGTGAAAGGCCTCTCCTTCTGTTTTGTCGATGTATTCTGCCATGTGGCCCTCCTTGCAGATTAAGAGAGTGTTTTTAAGACCTAGTTCATTATTGGCTTCGTACCATACCTTTGCTATACTTTCTTTCATGTAAAATTTGGAACAGGAATATTCTAGGTTATCTGGAAATCCAGCACTTTTCATAATTACTTTAAATAATTATATTATAAAATATTTTTTATGGTGCAAGTTTTGTAACTTTTTACATAACGATTTTCTGCAACCTGTTACAGAATTATGTTAATTCGTTAACATAAAACCATCAAAAGATGAGGCTTAGAATTAAAACTAGGAGCACAACTACCCATGCGTATTTAGCCACTTTGATTACTCTTGAAGCAGTTCCTCTGTTTTTGTTTCCGAAGCTATTAACTAGTTTCTTTCTGTTTACGAACCATCCGACAATTGCCCCTCCTAGAAGACCTAGGCCTATTACTAATTGATTTGCTGTGAACAAGTCCAAGACTTCCAAGAAAGGCCTTCCGGCTACTTCAAATCCTGCTGAACTGAAGCTTAAAGCCGATAAGATTCCTAGAGGCAAGAGCAATAAGAAAGAAGCTGCAGTTGCCCATCCGTGAGTTAGTTTTAGTTGTTCTCTTAAGCCTGTTTTTACAACTTCCATTCCAGCTATGCAAGAACTTAAAGCTGCGAAGAAGAAAAGGAAGAAGAATACAGGAGCCACCCAAGCTCCGAAAGGCAAGTTACTGAAAGCTACAGGCAAAGTTGTGAAAGCTAGTTCGGTTCCCTGGCCAGGGTTTAGACCAAAAGTGAAAACCAATGGAAAAATCATTATGCCTGATAGAAGGGCAATTGTTGTTTCTATGGCTGCTACAGATCCAGATGCTCGGGCGACATTGAATTTTTTCTTTAGGAAGCTTCCGTAAGTCATTAAGTAACCTTGTCCGACAGCTAAAGAGTAGAAGGCCTGACCTAAAGCTAAAAGCCAAAGTGAGGGTGATAGTAGAGATGCAAAATCGGGTTCAAATAAGAAAGAAATTGCTTTTGCGGCACCACCTAGAGTTAAGCTGTAGGCTGTCAAACCTAGAACAATAACAAAAAGCAAGGGCATTAAGACTATGTTCATTTTTTCGATTACTTTTACACCCTTGGCAACAATATAAGATCCTAAGGCAACGACAATTCCGAAGAAGAGTAGTGGTTGTAGTGTGCTTGTGAAGGATCCGAATGAAGGTATCGAGCCGAAAAGACTTTTTACAGCGAAGTTTAGAGTCCATCCCGTTATGACAAAGTAATAGCTCATTATTAGCAGGGTTACTCCGACAATTGCGATTCCTATAGGCTTGGCTTTTTTCTTTATTGTTTCGAAGGCCTTGATAGGTCCGCCTTTGGTGAACTTTCCGGTCCCGATTTCCATGATCATTAGAGGCAGGCCAATAAGAATTACGCTAAGGACATAAGCTATTATGAAAGCTGCTCCGCCGTTTTCGCCTGTTAAGTAAGGAAATCTCCACAAGTTTCCTAAACCTACTGCAGCTGCAGCTGTAGAAAGAACAAATGCTTTTTCAGAAGACCACTTCGACCTAAATATCTTAAGTTGAGTTAGTTTCATTCTCACCTCTTTTTACGAACGGCAAATAAAAAGATTACTTAAAGATTTTTAGGCAGTTACAAAATCTTTTTAAAGCACTCAGGCATTTAATGAGGTATAGTTTGGCTTTCTAAGCCCCGGTAGTTAAGTGGCTATAACACGGCCCTGTCGCGGCCGAGTCCCGGGTTCGATCCCCGGTCGGGGCGTTAAATCTTCGATTTAACCCCGCTATTGCGCTCTTTTTCGCTTCGCTCAAAACATCACAATAGGGCGTTTCCTTGATATTGCGCTTTTCCAAATTTGGCGGCGGACCTAGGAACAAAAGTTTCAGTCTATTGCGTTTAATTTAAATATTAACCACAATAGAAAATCAAACTAGGGCGTCCTTTGGGCGTTAAAACGCCTAGATTTATTTTTATTTTATACTCTTATCTCTGATTCTTTTTTGTTCTCTTTTTCTTTCTATCGTAGGAACTCTCGCTTTCATCATCTTTATTTTTCAATTTAACCCTCAATCTAATGTAATAAAGCGCAATCGCCGCTAAAGGAAAAAAAGAAGCTACAGAAATTAGAAAATCTAAAACGACCACAAGAGGCAAAATCACTAGAGATACATAATCGCTCAACCTATAAGCATGATAGACCATAATAACGGTAAGGACCAATACCAACAAAGCAAGTAACGATCCCGATATAAGGGCTACCGTGAAAGAAGTGGAACTTAATAAATTCTGTAAAGCTTGTTTGCTCATGTTTTCGGGCAAATCTAAAAAGATTTGAGACACAGAATTAAATATATATAGAAAAATAAGCAAGTAAAAAGCATAATCTAATTTTTTGTATGTTTTCATAAAGGACTGAATTCTGTGAAATTTATTAAAGCTTCTTAAAAATTAAAAACAACTTTGAATTAGCAATTTTATGGAATATTTTAGCGGAAAAAGTATCAGAAACATTCTTCTAGTTATTGTATTGGTTCAGTTTTTGGCAATTGCCTTTATGTTTTGTGTTCCTTTTGGAGAAGAATTTGGTTCGCAGCAATGTAAAAAGGAAGTTTCACTACTGTTCTTTCCTTACGATTTTAACCTGATAAACCTATTACAATCCTTGCCTGTTGTCGGACTTGTAGCCCTTTACGTCTTTTGGGACCATGTAAGATTTATTAGGTAGAAAACTTTTTCAAACCGAATTCATAATCAATTTTATGGATGTGCAGGGCATGAAAGAAAAACTAAAATCTTATTCTAAGAGAGATATCGTTTTTACCGACCATGCGGAAATACAGGCTATTGTCCGAAATATAGAAAAAGAAGAAGTCAAAGAAAATCTTGTAAATCCCAGGAAACTTTCCTATGTAGGAGTCCAAAATTCGCCAAAAGGAGAAAAATACGAGTGTTATTTTGCTTACTCTGAAGATTTTGCCCATAAATACGCAATTTCTACTAATGGAAAGATTATTATAATCACAGTAATTAGAATAAACAGGAACTGGAGAAGAACAATAAAATAAGATATCAAAATGGACGGTTTCAAGTTTAGCTATAATGAAGAGCATGATGACCTT
>JBDGRI010000039.1:0-3310 GCA_042218235.1 Candidatus Pacearchaeota archaeon | reverse complement strand
AAAAGAATTCAAATTTAAAATATTAACTAAAAATCAATAATCTGGGAGTTTTCCTTGGTCGGAACTTCCACCAGAACTTTGTCTTGAAGATTGGCTTTGACCTTCTCCGGTACCTTGTTCAGAACCTTCGGCTTCAGCTTCAATCTCTTCTTCAGGTATAGAGTTGATCATTTCTTTGAACTTTTTGAAGTCTTGTCCGGAGATTCTAACTCCTGCCTTTGTAAAACCAGTGTATTTGTCAGAAGTTATGTATTCCCTTATGGTGAGGCCTCTCCTGCCGCCAAAGTCATCAACTCTAAGAACAATGTCCTTTTCGTCACCTTTGTTTATTTTTCCTATGTCTTTTTCCATTTTTTACCTCCTTACATCTAAAAAAGGGTAAAGGGCTGAAATCTCTACGAGATTTTTCAATGCCTTTTTCCATTTTAGGCTCCCTCCTTTCAGTCCTTTCTAAGATGCAATAGCAAAAATGCTGAAATATTTTATAAATCTTTGTTTGTTTTAAAACAACAATGAAATCGATATTAATAGACAAGACAAGCCATATAGACAAAAACGAAAAAGTAAAACCTAATGATCCAAAATACTTGGTCCTTCATGCAACACATTCTTATCCTGAATGGAAAGACTTGATAAGGTGCCATTTAAACAGGGGTTTTTCTGGAATAGGCTACCACATTTTCGTTTCAAAATCGGGAAAGGTGTACAAAAACCGCGAATTTAATTGTAATGGGGCTCATTGTATAGGCTTCAATCAAAACTCTATTGGATTATGTTTCTACTTGGGTGAAGAACTTCAAGAAAATGTTAATTCATCAGTAAAAAAAGCAATAGAAGAAGTGCTAAAAAAGTTCCCTGAAATAAAAATAATTTCTCACACCCAGGGACAATTAATGTACTTGAACAAGCTATTAGAAAAGAATGGATTTGGACATAGGTTCTTTGAAGAAGCTTCAGTAGTAGAACAGGGAAAATTCGAACAAATAAAAAAAGATGCAGAATTGTTGATTGAAAAGACAAGTGCAAGCTCGGTTTTGTGCAAGATGCTTAAAAACTTGAAAAACTGCCCCGAGAAATATTTTTTCGAACTTACCAAATCCTAAACAACATTAGTGGTCTTAACATTTTGGCCTTTTCTAATATCGTATTCGTCAGCTAGTCCAGAATTTATCTCTAGAACATAAGTAGAACTTTCCTCTGGCTCGTAAGTTTTACAAACCATTCCTTCGCAAGGTTTTGCCGAATGTTCAACATCAACAACCTCCATATCGGAATTAATCCAAATTATATCCAAAGGAATTTCTGTATCTTTCATCCAAAAACCATGTTTGTCTGATTCATTGAAAATAAAAAACATTCCTTTGCTTTTTTCAAGAGACTCTCTATTCATCAAACCTTTCCTCAATTCATTCGGTGTTTCAGCTATTTCGACATCAAAACAATTTCCTGAAATGCAGACCGATCTCTTCCCGAAACCATAATAGCCGAGGACACCAGCAATCAAAATTATAAATATAACAGCACCAATCACCAATCTCTTTTTCATAGGTTTTATTTTAGATAAATTTCCTTTAAAAAATTAATTGCCGGTTTTAGAAAAATTTAACGCCTTTTCGAATTAAAACTTCTTTTCTTATCCTTTGTCGGATTATGCCTATCCTTACTTCTTCCTTTTCTGCCTCTTTTACTTCCTTTAGGCCCTGAACCCTTCTTGTCTTTCGATTCGTCTTTAAAATTGACTTGCAAATATTCCATTTCGGGGACATTCCTTTCTTCTATATTGAAGTCTTTGTTAGACATTATGTTTCTAAAATTGTCGTAGTCTCTGTTCGAAACTAGATTAATTGCTTTGCCCTCTTTTCCTGCTCTTGCAGTTCTCCCTATTCTATGAGTGTAATCGTCAATTGTCGGAGGGATGTCGTAATTGTAAACTTGTGAAACATCGTTTATGTCCAGGCCTCTGGCCGCTACATCAGTACAAACCAAGACATCTAAATTTCCATCATGAAATTTTTTCATTACAGAGTCTCTTTGTGCCTGTGAAAGTCCCCCATGAATTGCCAGCGCTTTAAATCCGTGCTTTGAAAGATTTCTTGCCACTAAGTCAGTAGTTTTTCGAGTATTTGCAAAAACCATTTTAGCGCCTTCTGGGCTTTCTTTTAACAAATGGGCTAAAAGCGAGAATTTTGATTGCGGAGAAATATCATAGTAAACCTGCTCTAGCTTTAAAGGGTCTACTTGGCTTTCTGCTTCAATCTTTACAGGATTATCCATGTATTTTTCAGAAATTTTTTCAAGTTCGTAAGGAACAGTAGCCGAAAACAAAAGAGTCTGTCTTTTTTCAGGACATTCTTCCATTATATTTTCAATGTCTTCAACAAAACCCATGTCCAACATTCTGTCTGCTTCATCTAAAACCAGAATATCAACATTTCTCAGGTTAAGAGTTTGCCTTTCTATATGGTCAAGAATTCTTCCTGGAGTTCCGACAACAACATCAGCAGTTTCAAGTGCCTCAATTTGAGGGTCTATGTTTGCTCCTCCATAAACACTAACCATGTTTAATTCTTTAGAGTATTCACTTATAAAACTTGAAACTTGTTTTGCCAATTCTCTTGTCGGAGCTAAAACCAAAGCCTGTACGCCTCTTCCATGCTCAACTTTTTCAACAATTCCTAAACCGAAAGCAAGAGTTTTTCCAGAACCTGTAGCAGATTTACCTAAAACATCCTTTCCTTCAAGAATTTCTGGAATAGATTTTTTCTGTATTTCAGTAGACTCTTCAAAGTCAAGACTAGCTACAGTTTTCTGTGCTTTCTCACTTAGGTTTAAATTTTCAAAAATCATTTTCCTGTTATTACAAAAGAAATAGACTATTGTAACATTTTCTCACTACAATCAGGGTTTTTAAAGTTAAGTGTTTGTGGAGTTTTTTGGTTACTTATTCATAAATAAGTAAGATTTCAAAGAAATTTTAGCGCCCGGTCGAGAGGAGAAAGGGACGTCTTTTCCGATGGCCTGAAGCGGAAAATACGCCCGGACCAGGATTCGAACCTGGGCGTCCCGAAGGACCACGATTTCCAGTCGTGTGCATTAACCTCTCTGCCATCCGGGCATTCTAAATATGAGACGCATTAACCTCTCTATTGTGGATTTTTGAGTGGAACGAAAAAAATACGCAATAGCTAAAAATCTTTTGATTTTTTGGCTGCCATCCGGGCACAACAATAATTAAATATGCTCGTCTCTTTTAAGAATTTTGATCGGAGATTATTTTTGTAAATTCTTCTCTTCCGATGTTAAATAGCCA